>DASXBJ010000031.1:0-96901 GCA_036491755.1 Candidatus Dormiibacterota bacterium | reverse complement strand
GGGTGCCAAACTGTCAGCAAGCGGCAGTTCCCTCCGAAATTTCTCCCGCCTGCTTCCTACTCCCAAGCCTCCCCCCGACACCCTCTTCACAGCCCGTCCCGACGCGCCACTCCCTCAAGGTGACCTTCAGCCACTTGGCAGACAAAGAGCACGAAAACAAGGGGTGCCAAAATGTCAGCGAGCAGTAACACCTCCGGAATTTCTCCAACCCGCTCCTTCCTGCCAGCCTCCCTCAGCCACCCCTCCTCACAGCCGGTCCCGACGCGCCACTCCCACAAGGTGACCTTCAGCCGCCTAGCCCGAAGCCTGTGCCTTCACTGCAGCCGCGCGCCGCTCGATCTCCTTCGGGTCACCCAGGTAGCTCCACGACACCGGTCGCAGATCCTCCCCCAGCTCATACACGCGCGGCACGCCCGTGGGGATGTCCAGGTCGACCACCTCCCGCTCACTCAGACCGTCGAGATGCTTGACCAGCGCCCGGAGACTGTTGCCGTGGGCCGAGACCAGCACGCACGAGTGGACCCTTAGGTCAGGCACGATCGAGTCATACCAGTACGGCAGCATCCGCTCCACCACGTCCTCCAGGCACTCCGCGGCGGGCAGGACCTCCGGCGCCAGGTCGGAGTACCGCGCATCGTGCGACGGATGCCGCTCGTCGGACGCCTCGAGCAGCGGCGGCCGAACCCCATAGCTGCGACGCCACAGCTTGACCTTCTCCTCCCCGTACTGCTCGGTGGTCTGCCGTTTGTTCAAGCCCTGCAGCGCGCCATAGTGCCTCTCGTTCAAGCGCCAGCTGCGCCTCACCGGAATCCAGGTGCGACCCATCTCGCCAAGCGCCAGGTCGGCCGTGCGGATGGCTCGCACCAGGAGCGACGTGTGAACCACGTCCGGAGCAAGCCCGGACCGTTGCATCAGGCGACCCGCCTCCACCGCCTCGGCGACACCCCGCTCGCTCAAACCAACGTCATGCCAGCCCGTGAAAAGGTTCTCGAGGTTCCAGGTGCTCTGGCCGTGGCGCAGCAGCACGAGCGTGCCCGGCCGAGAGCCGCTACCGGTGGCCATACACCTCGGCCGTCACTCTCACGATGTGCGCGAACTCCGCAGCATCCAGGCTGGCCCCGCCGACGAGGACGCCGTCGCACAGGGGCAGCTCGACGTATGACTGCACGTTGCTCGAGTTGACGCTGCCGCCATACAGCACGCGAACCTTGCGCGCAGCGCCGGCGCCGATCATCTCCCCCACCACGCGGCGGATCAGCCGCATGGTCTTGTACGCGTGCTCGGCGTCCGCGCTCTTTCCGCTGCCGATGGCCCACACGGGCTCGTACGCGATGACCAGGCGGGCCGAGTCGTCGGCCGAGCAGTTGGCAAGGCCGGCTTTGACCTGAGCGCTGACCACCTGATCGGAGGTGCCGGCGTCGTAATGCTCGGTCAGCTCGCCGACGCACATGATCACGCTGAGCTCGCACGCCAGCCCGGCCGCGGCCTTCTTCGCCACCATCTCATCCGTCTCGCCGAGATACATCCGGCGCTCGGAATGGCCGACGATCACCCAGTCGCACCAACCCTTGAGCATCGCGGGAGAGACCTCGCCGGTGTATGCGCCCGACGTCTCCCAGAAACAGTCCTGCGCGCCAAGCTTCACGCCGGACTCGGCGATGACCTCGGCCACCGACATGAGCCACGGAAAGGGCGGAAACAGCGCCACCTCGATCCGGTCGGCGTGGCCTCGCGCCACGGACAGGACTCCGCGTACGAGATCGAGGGCCGAATCCGCGTCGTTCGGGTTCATCTTCCAGTTGGCGGCCAGGATCGGCATTCCAGGAGGCCGGCTCGACACTTCCTATCGCTCCTTGAGGATCGCGATGCCGGGCAGCTCTTTGCCTTCGAGGTACTCCAGCGTCGCCCCTCCGCCGGTGGAGACGTGCGAGAAGCGTCCCGTGAGCCCCAGCGCGTCGACCGCGGCAACCGTGTCGCCGCCGCCCACCAGCGTGTAGCCGCCCGAAGCCGCGATCGCCTCGCCGACCGCCCGTGTGCCGTCGCTGAAATCTTTGATCTCTGCCACACCCATGGGGCCATTCCAGATCACGGATCCGGCGTCTCGCAGCTTGTGCGCAAACGCCAGGACGGTCCTCGGCCCGATGTCGAGCGCCATCCAGCCCGCCTCGACGGCGTTCGCCTCCATGACCCGAAGAGGCTGTCCGGCCTCCATTCGCCGTGCGCAGACCAGGTCGATCGGGAGGACCAGCTTCTCTTTGGCTTTGGCCATCACCGCCCGAGCCTCTTCGAGCGCGCCGTCCTCGACCAGCCCGTCACCGGTCGGCCAGCCCTTCGCCTTGAAGAAGGTGTTGGCCATGGCGCCGCCGATCAGCACGGCGTCGACCTTGCCCAGAAGGTTGTCGAGCACGCCTATCTTGGTCGACACCTTGGCCCCGCCAACCACCGCGATCATCGGGCGCGCCGGGTGGTCGAGGGCATGGTGGAGGGCGCTCAGCTCTGCCTCCATCAGCTCCCCCGCGAAGGCGGGCAGGTATGCGGCCACGCCCACGACGGACGCGTGCGCGCGGTGTGAGGCCGCGAACGCATCATTGACGAAGATCTCACCGAGCGCGGCCAGCTTCTGGGCGAAGACGGGGTCGTTGGCCTCGTCCTCCGGGTGAAATCGAACGTTCTCGAGCAGCAGCACCTGGCCGGACGACAGCCTGCCGGCGGCCGAGGTGGCCGGCTCGCCAACGCAGTCGGACGCAAACCCGACCTCCTGCTTGAGCAGCTCGGAGAGTCGCGTCCCCACGGGACGCAGGGTCAGCGCCGGATCGGCCCCCTTCGGACGTCCCAGGTGGGACAGCACGATCACCATCGCGCCGCGCCGCCCGAGGTGCTCCAGCGTCGGGATCGCCGCGCGGATCCGCCCGTCGTCCGAGATGGCGCCCTTGGACAGCGGCACGTTGAGGTCCTCTCTGACCAGGACGCGCTTGCCGGCCACATCGACCGAGCTGATGGATGCTTTCAGAGCATGCCCGCCATGTAGGTGACAAGGTCGACCATCCGGCAGCTGAAGCCCCATTCGTTGTCGTACCAGCTGACCACCTTGGCCCAGTTCCCGCCGAGGTCGAGGGTGAGCGGCGCATCGACGATCGACGAGTGCGGGTTGCCCTTGAAGTCGGAGGAGACCAGCTCCTCGTGACTCACGGAGAGGATGCCTCGCAGCTCCCCGCTCGCGGCCTCGTCGAAGGCGGCATTGATCTCCTGCGCGGTCGCGTTCCTGCCGAGTTGAACGGTCAGGTCGACGACCGACACGTCGAGGATCGGCACCCGGAACGCCATGCCGGCGAACCTTCCCGCCAGCTCCGGCAGCACCTCCGCGACCGCGCGGTTGGCCCCGGTTGACGTCGGGATGATGTTGTCGGCGGCCGCCCTTGCGCGCCGCAGGTCCTTGTGAGGAAGGTCCTGCAGCTTCTGGTCGGCGGTGTAGGCGTGGATCGTCGTCATCATGCCGCGCTCGATTCCGAACGAGTCGTGCAGCACCTTGGCGAGGGGAACGAAGCAGTTCGTGGTGCAGCTGGCGTTGGAGACCACGTTGTGCTTCTTCGGGTCGTAGGCCTTGTGGTTGACGCCCATGACCACGGTGAAGTCCTGGTTGGTGGCCGGCGCCGAGATGACCACCTTCTTCGCTCCGCCCTTGTCGATGTGGACACGAGCCTTGGTGGCGTCGGTGAACAGCCCGGTCGACTCGATGACGACGGCGACGCCAAGGTCCTTCCACGGCAGGTCAGCTGGGTCGCGATGGCTCAGGAACTTGATCGATTTGCCGTCGACTGTGATCGAGTCCGCCGACGCGCCCACCTCGGGTCCAAAGGTGCCGAGGGCGGTGTCGTGCTTCAGCAGGTGGGCGAAGGTGGCAGCATCGCCAAGGTCGTTGACGGCGACGATTTCGAAGTCCGGTTTCAGCTCCTGAGCCGCGCGATAGATGTTGCGGCCGATCCGCCCGAAGCCATTGATGCCAACCCTGATGGCCATCTGCGCACGCTCCTGTAACCGGCTGTGACAGCGACCGGCCTAATGTTAGCTAGCGCATCTCGAACAACGTCTAGGCAAAGCGCCGTCCGTTCAGCGCGGACCGGCTCATGGAGCCGTTGCCGCCCCCATCGCCCTTGGAGCCGGCGAGCTCCTGCAACCGCCGCAGCCGGTGATTGACGGCCGACTTGGACAGCCTCATGCGGCCCGCCAGCTCGCCCAGGTTGAGCTGGGGGTTGGCGGTGCGCCAGCGCGCCATCTCACGCAGCGCGGGAGGCAGGTGGTCGAGGCGCCCCATGGCCTCGAGACGTTCGATCGCCGCCGCCTGCCGCAGTCCGGAGCCGATCGTCTTGCCTATGTTCGCCGTTTCGAAGTTCAGGCGACGATTCACCTCGCCGCTCACCTCGCGGACAACCCTGACGTTCTCGAACTCCATGACGGCCCGGCTGGCGCCCATCATGGAAAGCAGACGCACGATCGCGTCTCCCTCCTTGACATACGCCACCGACTGGCCGCCCCGTTCCATGATCCCGACCTTGACCTCTGCGCTCTCGGCCATCGCGGCGATCGCGGCAGCCCACGATGACGTCGGGGCCACGAACTCAAGGTGGTAGCGGGAGCTCGGCGCGTTGACCGATCCGCACCCCAGGAACAGCCCACGCAGCATCGCCTTGCGGTCGCACGCAGCCTCGGGCATCGCATGGGATGCGGACTGCGTGAACATCGGGACCAGCGTCGGCGGCAGCGTCAGCTCGATGAAGAACGACATCCGCTTGCGCGTCTTGACGGCCTGGTACTTGGCATCCATGTGGCCGGCCGCGCGGCCCAGCCGGACGACCTTTCGCGCGACCGCGTTGCGGAGCAGCGAGAAGTAGGCCGAGCGCCCGCGCTGGTTGGTCAGCAGGCGGCCACGGGAACCGAAATAGATGCCGAGCAACTCGCTCAGCTGACAGCAGGGCCTCGCAGGTAGCAGCCCCGCCATCTCGTTCTTGACGTCCGCCGAGAACGAAATAGCGTTCCCCTCCAGGAAGGTTATTAACCCTCCCCCCTCACTGCAGTCTAACGCGCAGCCTGCTCAATCCAGTCGAAAATAAATCCGAGCGGCTCCCCGGTCAGAAGCTCCGCGCTGGACAATGTGTTCGCAACCTGATGGGCGAGATGCGCATGATCGAAGCGGTCCGGGAGGCGATGGCCGAGGAGATGGAGAGAGACGGCCGTGTGCTGGTCATGGGCGAGGACGTGGGGCGCAAAGGCGGCGTGTTCGGCGCCACCGACGGCCTCCACGCACGGTTTGGCGAGGCCCGTGTCCTCGACACGCCCCTGGCCGAATCGGCCATCGTCGGAGTCGCCATCGGGGCGGCGCTGAACGGCCTCATCCCGATCGTCGAAATCCAGTTCGCCGACTTCATCCACCCGGCATTCGACCAGATCGTCAGCGAGGCGGCGCGCACCCGTTACAGGTCCGACGGGGACTACTCCGTGCCGATCGTGATCCGCGCACCGTTCGGCGGCGGCGTGCATGGAGGTTTGTACCATTCGCAGTCGATCGAGGCTTTCTACGCCCACGTGCCGGGGTTGAAGGTGGTCGTGCCGAGCATGCCCGCGGATGCTCACGGTCTGCTCAAGTCGGCCATTCGCGACCCCGACCCGGTGCTCTTTCTCGAGCACAAGAAGGTGTACCGGCTCGTGGCCGAGGATGTCCCCGCCGGCGACCACCTGGTGCCGATCGGTCCGGCGGCGACGAGGCGCCAGGGCTCCGACCTCAGCTGCTTCGCCTGGGGCCTCATGACCCATTACTGCATGGAGGCGGCCCAGCAGCTCGAAGCGGAGGGCGTCAGCGTCGAGGTGGTGGACCTGCGAACCCTCGCCCCGCTGGACCGCGACGCGATCCTGGGGTCGGTGCGCCGGACCGGCAAGGCCATGGTCGTGCACGAAGACAACCTCACCGGCGGGTTCGGCGCCGAGGTTGCGGCGATCATCTCCGAACATGCCTTCGACGACCTGGACGGGCCGGTCATCCGGGTCGCGGGACCGGACATTCCAGCCATGCCCTTCAACTCGCCCCAGGAGGAATTCTTCATGCCCAACCCGCGCAAGATCGCGGACGCGATGAGGAAGCTTGCCGCGTACTAAGCCATCCGCCCAAGGCGGCCGCCCCGGGCCTCTCCCGCAGATCAGCGCCGCGGAATACGCGGTGCGCAGGGAGTGCGTGGCGGCCGGACTCGAGGGCGCAGGCCTGGACGCAATGTGCGTGTTCTACCCCGCTCGCGTCGCCTACCTGACGGGCTTTCACCACATCCCGACCGAGCGGCCGATCGCGCTCGTGCTCGACCGCCGCGGCGAGGCCTCACTGGTTGTGCCGGCGGTCGAGAAAGAGCACGCCGAGTCGACCGCGGGCGTGGAGCGCGTGGAGGTCTACTTCGAATACCCGGGCGCGGAGCACCCCATGGAGCGCGTCGCGGCACTTCTCACCGCGCTCAACGCCCGGCCTCGCCGCACTGGCGCGGACCACGACGGCTACCTGCCGCACTGGGGATATCGCGGGCCGCGCTTGAGCGAGCTGACCGGGCAGACGCCCGTGGACGCGGAGATGATCGTCGAGGCGCTCCGCCGGGTGAAGTCCGCTGCCGAGCTGCAATGCATCCAGCTCAGCTGCGACTGGGCCGTTCGCGCGCATCGCCGAATGCAGGACGCCATCGCAACCGGCAAGACGGAGATGGAGTGCTACGCGCCGGCGGCCAACCAGACGCTGTTCGAGATGCTGCACGAGATGCCGGGCTGGCGACCCAAGGGCGAGGACAGCAGAGGGCTGACCGCCATGTTCGTCGCGGGCCGGTCCACCGCCATGCCACATGGGTTCGTGCAGGGCCACGGGATCCAGATTGGCGACGTGCTCGTGACCGGCGCAGCGGCGAACATCGACGGGTATCTCAGCGAGCTGGAGCGCACGATGATCGTCGGCGAGCCCAGCGCCGAGCAGGTGCGGGCGTTCGAGGCGATGGCCGCGCTGCAGACCCGGGCCATCGAGGTCATGGCGCCGGGCGTGCCCGCCGGCGAGGTCGAGCTGGCCACCGTGCGCCTGGCCGAAGAGCTCGGAGTCTCAGGGAATCTCAGGCATCACGTCGGCCATTCAATCGGACTCGAGGGCCACGAGGCGCCGTTCCTCGACCGGGGCGAGGAGGCCGTGCTCGAGCCGGGCATGGTGTTCACCGTCGAGCCGGGCGTCTACTTCCAGGAGCTGGGTGGCTTCCGCCATTCGGACACCGTGGTCGTGACCGAGGACGGCTGTCGCGTCATGACGGTCTATCCGCGCGAGCTGAAGGACTTGACCATCAAGCCGTAGCGCTCGCAGGCTCGGGGTGCGCATGCGCCTTGCTGGTGAACATGTGGAGGACGGTCACCCCGTCGGATGTATGACGACGGATGCGATCGATGGCCATGGGCGGCAGCATCCCCTCGTCTTCGAGCGTGACCACCGTCTCCTTGGGCGCCACGGTCTGCCACACCTGGGCGACCATCTCGCGCGGCAGGTTGCCTGGCACGTAGACGTATCGCCGGCTCGGCACGCTTTTGCGTGCCGCCCGCTCTGCCCGCGCGAAGGCGTCATGGGCCGCAAAGTCCTTGAGGTAAGGGTCACTCACCTCGAGCAGCTCGTGGTGCTGATTCGGATACCGGTTGCCTCGATACAGGAACACGGCGCCGCGTCCGGCGCAGGCGTGGGTTGCTTCTGCGATCACGGCCTCGGCCGCCAGCTGATCGTGGGGCAGGATGACCAGAACGTCGCCGGCCGCCGGCCGGTTGCCAAGCGCGCTCGCAATCGACTCCGGCGCCCTCTGCGGCCGGAACGGGATCGGGAACACCGCCGGCCGGCGGGTGCGGCTCTGGCGATAGGTGGCGAGCCCGATGATCAGCCCGACGACGGTCAACCCTCCACCGAACGCTGTCGCGTGAGGCTTCGCGTACAGGTTCCACGACCAGGCGACGGCGACCAGCACGGTGGTCGCCACTCCAACGGCAAAGAACACCACGACACCAGCGCTCCAGCTGTTCCTGTATTCGCGCCAGCGGACGACGTCCAGGCTCACGCAGGTCAGAACGAACGTGCCCAGGAGGCCAAACGCGTAGAGGTCTCCCAGCAGGTTCACGTTGGACTGGGCGACCAGGATCAGCACCACGGGCAGGAAAACCGAGGCCACAACCGCCCAATGGGGCGTCCGGCGCCACCTGTTGCGATGCTCCAGGACACGCGGCAGGAAGCCCATCCGCGTCAAGGCAATGAAAACGTGATAGGCGCCGATGATCGCGGTGTTGCTGGCGAACACGAGAAGCAGCGAACCGGTGACCGCTACGTAGTCACCGAGGAAGCGGCCGGCGACGTGGGCGCCGAGCAGCGAGATGAACTGGTTCGGGTCCGCGTGCGGGTCCAGAAGCGTCGTGGACCACAGCGTGAGGAGCGGGCTCGTGATCGCCATCGTCACCACGACGGCGGTCATGGCCCGGAACGAGATTTGCTTGCGGGGCTCGCGCATTGCCGGTGCAAGCTGCGCGATGCTCTCCAGTCCCGAGAAGGCGAGAAACGCCGCGCCATAGCCGGTGATCAGAACCAGAGGCGTCAACGCCGGCCCTCGGCCCAGGGCGCTGAAGCTGTGGATGATCCCCGCCGGCCCGAGGTACAGGGCCGTCGCGAACACGACCGCGACCTGGCCTATCCCGGCCAGCGTGACGAAGATCGCAGTGGTGCGCGCGCTCTCCTTGATCCCGAGCAGGTTCAGCACGCAGAGCCCGACCAGGGCCGCCACGGTGGCCTGGGTCACCCATGGGCTCACGTACGGGGCGACGATCGCCAGGTAGAGCATTCCGGAAAGCGCGCTGAGTGCTGCCGTCAGGTAGTAGTCGACCAGGATGAAAAGGCCACCCAGCAATCCCGCGAAAGGGTGAAGCGCCTGCGAGGAGACGTTGACGACCCCGCCACCTTCGGGGTATCGCCATGTGACCTCGGCGTACTTGACGCACAGGAGGACGAAGACGAACAGCGTCATCAACACGAAGATCGCGGAACGCGTCGTGAAGTTTCCGTAAAGGATTCCTGGGACGTAGTAGATCGAAGTTCCGATGTCGGCGAAGACGACCGCCCAGCACAGGAAGGCGCCGAGGTTCCCGCCGCGGACCTTGATCTGGCGGCGGACTCGCGGGCCGGAATCGCTCACTGCTCCAACCTAGGGTTGCGACTGTTAGCTCCCCGTAGGGCCGCCGTCCAAATGCGTATGGATGCTGTATGGATTCCGGCCGGATCAATTAACCTCGGCTCAATGGCCCCTGAGGCGGTCGCCCGGCGAGGACGCAGACCCGGAGACCTCCGGGTCGTGGTTCGGCGTCCGGCCAAGCTTCCGCGCACGTTGGGCGCCCCGGCCCTCTTCGCAGCGTGCTACGGCAATGTGGGCTCGAGCATCTACTACGCGCTTGGCGTCACGGCGGCATTCGCGCTCGGTCTGACGCCGCTCGCCCTCATCCTCGCGGGCCTGATCTTCGTCAGCACAGCGCTCAACTACGCCGAGGGAACCGCGGCCCTGCCCCACGCCGGCGGCAGCTCGAGCTTCGCCCGCCGGGCGTTCAACGGACCGATCGGATTCCTGGTCGGGTGGGTCCAGCTCCTCAACTACACGGCGACGGTTTCCATCTCTGCGTACTTTGCCATCAGCTACCTCGGCGTCTTCGGACGGTACGTGCCCCTGTTCGGGCTGCTCAAGCAGAACGACGCCTGGCATGTCGGCGCGACGGTAGTCCTGATCGTGTTCCTGATCGTCGTCAACGTGATCGGCATCCAGGAGTCGAGCGCGCTCAACCTGGTACTGGCGATGGCCGACCTGGTGACCCAGTTCGTCCTGGTCGTCCTCGGTGTGATCCTGCTGTTGAACATCAGCACGGTCGTCCACAACGTGCACCTTGGAGTGGCCCCAACGTGGGGCAACTTCCTCGCGAGCGTCTCGATCGCGATGGTTTCCTACACGGGAATCGAGACCATATCCAACATGTCCGAGGAGGCGAAGAACCCGGGGCGCAGCGTCCCCCGCGCCACCTTCGCCGTAATCGCCGCCGTGCTGTTCGTCTCCGCGTTTCTTCCAACCATCGGCATGTCCGTCTTCCCGGTGCACCTCGCCGCGGGAGGCGGGTACACGACAGACCTCGCGACGACCTGGAAGGACAATCCCGTGGCAGGCATCGTCGGCGGATTCGCGCAGCCTCTGGCCTTCTGGGCCGGCATCTGGGTCGGCATCCTCGCGTTCACGATCCTCGTCATCGCCACCAACGCCGGTTTGATCGGCATCTCACGGCTCAGCTATTCGCTGGCGGTGGTCGACCTGCTGCCGAACAGGTTCGCGGCCCTGCATTCCAAGTTCAAAACGCCGTATTTCTCGATCATCGTGTTCGGGATCGCAGCCGCGATCCTGGTGCTGCCGGGAATCTTCGTCGGCGGCCACGAGATCGACCTCCTGGGCGCGGTGTATGCGCTGGCGGCCACGTTCGCCTTCTGCTCGGCGCACCTCTCGGTCATGCGACTCCGATTCATCGAACCGGGCCTGCACCGCCCGTACCGCATGCCGTGGAACATCCGGTTCGGCCGCGACAGCATCCCGGTGATCTCCGTGATCGGCGCGCTCGCCATCGGCACCGTCTTCACCCAGCTGATGTCGCAGAACATCTCCAACTCGACGTTCATCTACCTCGGGTGGCTGGTGCTTGGCGGAATCACCTTTGTCCTGTACAGACGGCACCGCCGGCAACCCCTGTGGGAACCGCTCGAGGTGCCTCCACCGCACGATCGCGATGTGGAGAGGATGCCGCTGGAGGCGCTGCCGCGAAGTGCGCGGTACAGGCTGGGCCGGCGTGAACGCATAGCGGCGCTGGCCGCCGCGGCGCCCGTCCGCCATGACCATCACCGGCCCGGCTGGCAGCTCGAGCTCGAGCTGTTCTTCGCCCGGCACGGGCAGGTCCGCGGAGTCCTGATCGTCCTGGTTTTCGCCGCCATCAGCGGACTCGCGGTCTTCGTCGACCTCTCCAGGTTCGATCCCTTCGGTCCTGGTCTGGGCTGGTCGCCGGGCCTCGTCGCGGTGGCCTTTGTGGCCGCCTACCTGCTCAACAGGAGCCACTCCGAACAGTAGTCGTCAATGTCCTCAGGTGGGAGCGCAGACCTGCGCTACGCATCGAGTCGATACCCAACCCCGGGCTCGTTGACGATGAACCGCGGGTTCGCCGGGTCGTCGCCCAGCTTTTTGCGGATCTGGGCCACCACGTATCGCGTGTTGTACTTGTCGCCGATCGCATAGTCGCCCCAGACCTGCCTGAGCAGAGTCGTATGGGTCACGGGTCGACCGGCGTGCAGCGCCAGGTAGCGCAGGAGCTCGTACTCGGTCGGCGTCAGGTGGACGGCACGGCCGTCAACCGTGACCAGGCGGCGGGCGAGGTCGATCTCGAGGTCGCCAAAACGCAACACCGGCTCGCCCGAGAGCACATCCGCCTGTCGCCGGAGCACCGCTCGAATCCGCGCCACCAGCTCTTCGGTGCCAAACGGCTTGACCAGGTAGTCGTCAGCGCCGGCGTCGAGGGCACGCACCTTGTCCTTCTCACCAGGCATCACGCTGACCACGATCACGCCGGCTCGCGTCATCGGCCGCAGCGCCTTCAGGGTCGCGAAGCCGTCCATCACCGGCAGCCCAAGGTCGAGCAGGACGACGTCCGGCCGCCACGCCGCCGCTTCGCGCAGCGCATCCTCCCCACTGCCGACCGCGCGCACGTCGAAGTCGTGGTAGGTGAGGCCGGTGCGCAGCGCGCGCTGCATCTCCACCTCATCGTCGACGACCAGGACTCGGCCGCTCACGGCTGCGCCGGAACCCGCGCGAGCGGCAGCGTGAATGTGAAACGCGGTCCGGCCCTGCGGTTCTCCACTCGAATCGTGCCCCCGTGAGCCTCCACGACGCGCTTGCAGATGGCAAGGCCGAGGCCGCTGCCCCGCGCGCGGCGGGTCCAGAAGGTGTCGAATACGCGGTCCAGGTCCGCTGTCGCGATCGGAGGCCCCTCGTTGTCGACCCAGGCTTCGAGCTCGCCCTCACGGGCGACGGCGCCCACCTCGATGGCGCCGGCCGGGAAGGCCCACTGGACCGCGTTCTCCACGAGGTTGGTGACGACGCGACCCACCTGCAGCTCGTCGACCTCGACAGGGGGCAGGTCTTCCTTGAGGCGCAGGCGGACCTCGTGTCCGGCAAGGTCCGAGCGCAGCTGGTGAACAGCGACGCCGACAAGGTCGGCGAAGCTGTGGGTTTCTCGGTCGAGCGCCACCCCGGCCTCGAGCCGGGACAGCGCCAGCATGTCGCCGACCATACGGTCGAGGCGCGCCGCCTGGTGGTCGAGATCGACGAGCAGCTGACGCTGGTCGTCCTGCAGCCCTGCCTGGGGCGACGTGAGCGCGGTCAGGCCGGTTCGCAAAGAGGCGATCGGGCTCTTCAGCTCATGCGAGAGAGAAGAGAGAATTGCCGCCTTCAATCGGTCGGATGCTTCGAGGCCGCGCGCCCGCTCTGCCTCGTGGGCCGCGCGGCGACGGTCAAGCAGCAGGCCTGCGAGACCGATGAGTGCCGCCAGCGTCCGCAGGTCGACGGGATTGTCATGATCCTCGGCGAGCTCGATCAAGGCCACGCCGCTGGTGATGGGCACATAGGCGTTGGAGTCCGGCCTGGCGTGGGAACGCATGACCTTCACCTCGCCATTGGCGATGCCGATGCCGATCGACCGGCCGTTTTCGTATGCCCACACGGCCTGTCGCACCTCATCCGGGGAAGGCTGGGCGCCTGCCAGGGGAATCGGTTGACCGAAGTCCATGGCGAGAAGGCCGAAACGCTTGACCGCGGGCAAGCGTTCGGCCCGCTCGCACAGCATCGCCAGCGCGACGCCAACCTCCGGCGCGCGGAGCGCCACGGTCCCGAGCTCGTAGAGCCCGCGCGAGTCGGCAGCGAGGGCTTCCGCTGTCGACTGGCTGCGGCGGAGAGACCCCGCCAGCTGGCTGGTCACCAGGGCAACTGCGAGCAGCACGACGAGCTCGAGCAGTTCGGCCGGGCCGCGCACCGCGAAGGTGCCCGCGGGCGGCACGAAGAAGTAGTCATATAGAAGGAAGGCGGCCACGCTGCCTGCCACCGCGGGCCCTCGGCCCCAGCGGGCGCCGAGCCAGAGCACGAGCAGCAGGTAGACGGCTGACAGGCCGGTCGCCGGCGTGCGAGAGGTGATCAGTCCGATCGCAGCCGTGACCGCGGCCGCGCCGCCGACGGCGACCGCATAGGGCGCCAGGCGCCGCCTCATGGCGGTCATCCTACGATCCGGCGCACGCCGGGACCTGGAACTTCAAAGCCCTGCGCGGGCATCTCACGCCGATCCGGCGATGGCGAGCTCCTGGGCGCGGTTTTCGTAACCGGGATGTGACGGTCGCGCCACGCGGTACCACGCCAGCGTTTCGGCGAGCGCGTCCCCGAGGGCGGACGGCTCGAAGTCGAGCTCCGCTCGCGCCCTGTCGAGCACGTAGCCCGCGGACCGCTTCGGATCTGGGCCATACGGGCTGGCGCCGTCAGGCAGCTGAGCGAACGGCATCGGATGGATTCGGGCCGGCACTCCCATGGCCTGGGCGATGCCCTCGATGAGGTCGCGCAGGCTCACGCCGTCGAACGCCGCGTTGTACGCCTTGCGGATCGTGTCCTTGCGGAGGTCGCACGCAAGCGCGCAGGCAAAGCCGATGTCTTTCACCCACGCCAGGCCCGCCTGCCTTTCGTACGACTCGACCGGTACCAGCAGCGGACCACCGTCGGCGACCCGCTGCATATAAGCGGCGATCCGCAAGGTGTGGTCGGCGGGCCCGAAGACGGCGGGCGGACGGATGACGGTCCATGGCAGGCCACTGGACCGGGCGAGCACGGTTTCGCACCATCGCTTGCCCTCCAGGTAGTCGGACGCCGCCGGCGGCTCGCCGCGCAGGGGCACGAAGTCCTCCTCCCGAGCCGGTTGGCCATCGAGGTTGGGATAAACCCCGGTCGAGACAAAGACATATCGCCCGCCCTTGAACCGGCGCGCCACGGCGAGAACCTCGGCGGGCTGGTAGCAGGCGAGGTCGAGCAGCACGTCCGGCTGCACCTGAGCGAGCGCGCTCGTGAGCTGCTCCTCGTCCGAGCGGTCGAACGCGACGTAGCTGGTGAACGTGCCGTACGGCCGATCCTTCCTGCCGGCGGCGATGGTTTCGACGCCGCGCCGCATCAGCTCCTTGCACGCCGCGACTCCGATGAAGCCTGCGCCCCCGAGAACCAGCGCGCGCGTCAAGCCTTATGCCAGCTCGCGGGCCGCGAACTCGACGTCGATGCCGTCCAACTGCTCCAGCCGCGACGCGAGCTCTCTTGCCATCGCGACCGAGCGGTGGCGTCCGCCGGTGCACCCGAATGCGACCACGAGCTGCGAGCGTCCCCGCTCGCGGTAGTGCGGAATGGCCGCTCGAAGCGTCCGCTCGAGGTTGTCGAGGAGCTCCTGGGCGGCCGCCTGGTTGATCACGTATTCGCGGACGCGCGGGTCGCGTCCATCGAGCGGGCGCAGCTCCTCCACCCAGTAGGGGTTGTCGAGCAGCCTCGCGTCGACCACCCAAGACGCTTCTTGGGGAATTCCGTTCTTGTAGCCGAACGCAAGGCAGGTGACGAGGAGCCTCTGGCGCGAGCGCAGCCGGCCCGCCAGCTCGCGGAGCCCGGAGACATCCACGCGGTGATGGGCCCGATCGTGGCTGCCGCCGGTGCGGCCGTCAGCCGCCCCGACATGCACCAGCGCATACCGGATGCCCTGCCGGTCCGCGTCCTTCAGCACCTCGACGGAATCGCCGCGCAGCGGCATCACCGCGTCTGACTCATCCCACGCGGAGAGCCACCGCGCCAGCTGGAAGCCGGAGTCGAGAAAGACGCTGACCGCCTCGTCGACCTGGTTCTGGTCGGGTCCGCCCACGATCACCAGGGTCACAGCCGGGAGCCTGAGCTCACAGGGTTTCCTTCAAGCGCTTGGCGAGGCGTTCCGGGACTCCGAGCTTGACGATCTCCTCCACCGGCGCCTCTCGTATGGCCTGCACCGACCCGAAGTGTCGCAGGAGGGCGCGCTTGCGGGCGGGCCCGATCCCTTCGACCGAATCGAGCGGCGAGGTGAGCGCCTTGCGCGAGCGCACCTTGCGGTGATGCGTGATCGCGAATCGATGCGCCTCGTCGCGGATGCGCTGGACGAGGAACATGCCGGGCGAGCTCCGCTCCTGGATGATGGGCTCGGCCCTTCCCGGGGCGAAGATCTCCTCGCGCTCCTTGGCCAGGGCAAACGTCGGGATGTCCGCGTAGCCGGACGACTCGAGGACCTCGAGCGCCGCGCTGAGCTGCCCCCGGCCACC
Organism: Candidatus Dormiibacterota bacterium; assembly: GCA_036491755.1. Classification (GTDB taxonomy): domain Bacteria; phylum Chloroflexota; class Dormibacteria; order Dormibacterales; family Dormibacteraceae; genus DASXBJ01. The sequence continues at coordinate 81,447 of DASXBJ010000031.1, read as the reverse complement.
GTCAATGAGGATGAGGTCCGGCCGGCTCGTGAACGAGCGATCGCCAACGACTTCCGCGTCCTCCCGCCTCTGCGCTGATTCCAGGCGTTCGAGGCGGCGCCGCAAGATCTCCTGCAGCATGGCGAAGTCGTTCGGACCTGGCGCATACCGGATCCTGAAGTGGCGGTAGTGCTCGTTGCGCGGCCGGCCGTCCTCGAACACCACCATCGCGCCGACCGCCGAGTCGCCCTGGATGTTGGAGATGTCGTAGCACTCGATCCGCTTGGGGGGCGTCTCGAGGTCGAGCGCTTCGGCCAGGGCAGCAAGCATCGGTTCCGTGCGGCTGCGGTCGTAGTCGGCCTGGATGCGCTGCTGCTGAAGCTCCTGCGTGGCCGTCTCCGCCAATTGCGTCACCAGGGCGCGCTTTCGGCCGCGCTGCGGTACCTCGATCGAGACCGGTCCGCCACGTTTTTCGGTGAGCCAACCTGCGATCAGGTCGGTCTCCTCGATGGGGCCAGGCAGGATCACGGATCGCGGAACATGGGTGGCGCTCGAGTAGTACTGCAGGACGAAGCCACGCAGGAGCTCAGACTCGGGCGCGTCGCCCGCACCATCGAGCGGGTGGCCGTCGTGCCCGACCATCTTGCCCTGCCTGATGTACGCAACCTCGACGAAAACGTCGTTGCCGTTGCGCGCGTAGGCAACTATGTCCTCGTCGTCGCGGCCGCGCGTGACGACCTTCTGTCGATCTGCGATGCGCTCGATCGATTGCAGCTGATCGCGATAGCGCGCCGCATTCTCGAAGTCGAGACCGTTCGCGGCGACGTCCATGCGGTCCTTCAGCTCGCGCACCAGGACGTCGGACCGCCCTTCCATGAAAAGCGCCACCTCGTTGATACGCGCCCTGTAGTCCTCGGATGAGATCCGGCCTTCGCACGGGCCAGGACATCGCTTGATGTGGAAGTCCAGGCAGACCTTGCCCTGCCTGAAGATCTCGTCCGAGCAGGTCCGGAACGGCAGGAGCTGGCGGATCGACTTGACTGTTCCGCGCAGCGACAGGGCCGACGTGTAAGGGCCGAAGTAACGCGCGCCGTCGTTCTGGACACGCCGCGAGTAGTGGACGCGAGGAAACTCCTCGGTCACGGGCAGCTTCAGATAGAGGTAGTTCTTGTCGTCCTTCAGGCGGATGTTGAATCGCGGCCGGTAGTTCTTGATGAGATTGTTCTCGAGCACCAGGGCCTCGACCTCGTTCGCGGTCGTGACGAACTCGAAATCGTTGGCCCTGCGGATCATGTCGGCGACCCTGGCCGTCTGGGCATAGCCCGGCGTGAAGTAGGAGCGCAGCCGGTCGCGCAGGCGCAGCGCCTTGCCGACGTAGATCACCTGGCTTCGGTTGTCCCGGAACAGGTACACGCCCGGGCTTTCAGGCACCGCCTGCAGCCTTCTCTTGATCGTCTCTTCGAGGGAAACCGCCACTGCAATCGATTGTATGGAGTGCCCGTAGACTGCTCGCGTGCCGCAGGCAACTCCGACGCTGCCTCCACCGCCCCCACCGCCGCCGGCGGGCCACATCGCGATGAGCCCGGCGCGGCCGTACAACCCGTGGGCGATCGTCAGCATCTGCTTCGCCGCCTCGACGATCATCGGCACCTGGTGCTTCGGCGGCCTCATCGCGGTGATCACGGGCCACATCGCTCGCCAGCAGATCAAAGGGACCGGTGAATCCGGCGGCTCGCTGGCCCTCGCCGGCCTCATCATCGGCTACGTCGCGATCGGTCTTTTCTTCCTTTTCATTGCCGGTTACATCCTGTTTTTCGTCTTGTTCTTCGCCATCGCCTCCACCCACTCAGGCCCGAGCCCCTCGCCCGTGCAGGGCGGGTAGACTGGCGCCGTGAGCACACCTCCGAGCGATCTCCCGGCACCCCCGCCACCGCCGCCCGCAAGCTCACCCACGCAAATTGCGGGACAGCAGGTCGAGCCGACGACGACCGTGCCTCACAACCCGTCCGCTCCGCTTTACACGACGTCGGCCAACAAGACCAACAGCCTCGCCGTCATCAGCCTGGTCGCGGGAATCGGATCCTTCTTCGCGCACATCATCCCGGGGGTCGGCGGCCTCACAGTGGCCCTGGTCGCTGTGGTCACCGGCTACATGGCCCGACAGCAGATCCGTGAGACAGGCGAGCAGGGCATGGGCATGGCAACCGCGGGCATGATCATCGGCATCATCCACCTGGCGCTGCTTGGCCTCCTGGTCCTGCTGCTGATCTTCCTGATCTTCGTGCTGGGAGTGACGCTTTTCGGGGTGGCCTTCCACCGCTAGCCTGAGTCTTCCGTCGCCGGAATGGCGAGTAGCGGAAACAGCGCCGCGACCAGCGCTGCGCCCGCGGCGATCCAGAGCGCGAGGTTGAGAGACCAGCCGATCACAGGACCGGCCAGGGCCGACCCGACCGGGCTGCCGACGGAGTTCAGGGACATGGATACCGCAAAAGCGCGTCCGAACCAGGCGGGGTCTGTCCGGCGCTGCCGCAGCGTGAAGAGGCCGATGTCGAACGGCCCGCTGGCCAGGCCGTACAGCGCCATCGCCGCCCCCACAACGATGATGCTGTTCGCGAACGGCAGCAAGGCGGTCGCGGCGGCCGCCACCAGGATCGATCCCATCATCATCTGGCGTTCGCGGCCCTCGCTCGAGAAGCGGCCGGCGACCAGCGCCGACGCCAGGCCCGCCGCTCCCATGCCGCCCCACACGAAGCCGACTGTGGTCGGTCCCATGTGCAGCCGGCTGAGGACGAGGACGGGCACGGTGATCGCGAGGATCCCGTTGCCGACGTTGTACATGCTCAGGGTCAGCGCCAGTCCGCTCAGGGTCGGGTTGCGCAGCGTGTAGACGAGGCCTCGCCAGGCGTTGCCCAGGACCGAACCCACCTGCGCCTTTGAGCTGCGAGGGTCCGGCAGGCGAAGCATCACCGCCGCAGCCACCACGTACACCGCTCCCGCGAAGGCCAGCGCCCACTCGCCCCCAAGCCAGCCGACCAGCGTGCCCGCCAGGGGCGATGCGAGCAGTGTGGCGATGACATGCCCGCTGCTGTCCAGCCCGTTCGCGCGCTCCCACAGGTGGCGGGGCGCCAGGATCGGAAACAGCGACCGCGCCCCGGCCCAGCTCAGCGGGTTGGTGAGCGAGGCGATGGTGACGATGAGCAGCAGAAGCGGCGCCGCCAGCACGTGCAGAGCCGACAAGCCCGCGATGAGCCCCAGCGCCGCGGCCGCCACCGCGTAGTCGAGAACGACGAGCCGAGCCCGACCGAACCGGTCGAGCAGGGCGCCGGCCAGTGGCGACACGATGATCCCGGGCAGGGCCGCCATGAAAGCCGTGATGCCGGCAAGCTGCGGCGAGTGATAACGCTGCAGCACGAACAGGACCAGCGCCACGAAGAGCATGGAGCCGGCCATGCGGCCCAGGAGCAGCCCCACGTAGAGGCGCTGAAAACCGGGCACGCGCAGGAGCGCGCCGTAAGTCGCCTCGCTGCGCTCTTTCAGAATGTGGTCAGCCGACAGCGACTTTCGGCCGGCGGATGCGATGGGCACCATTGGAGCGCGCGGGGATACGTCCGGCGCGCGTCAGCGGCGGCTTCAGGTAGTGGCCCGTCGCCGACGCAGGGTTCGCGACCAGCTGTTCCGGGGTGCCCTCGGCGATGACGAAGCCGCCCTTCTCTCCACCTTCGGGTCCCAGGTCGATCAGCCAGTCCGCAGTCTTCAGCACGTCGAGATTGTGCTCGATGACCACGACCGTGTTGCCGTGGTCGACCAGGCGGTGCAGAACGGCCAGCAGGCGCTCGACGTCGGCGTAGTGGAGACCTGTCGTCGGCTCGTCCAGAAGGTAGAGGGTGCGGCCGGTGTCCCGTCGCGAGAGTTCGGCGGAGAGCTTGACCCGCTGCGCCTCGCCGCCCGACAGCTGCGTCGCCGGCTGCCCGAGCCTGATGTAGCCGAGGCCCACGTCGTGGAGCGTCCGCAGCTTGGTCTTGATCGTGGGGACGTTCTCGAACACCTCCAGCGCCTCGTCGACCGTCATCTCGAGCACGTCGGAGATCGAGTGGCCGCGGAACTTGACCTCCTGCACCTCGCGCGAGTAGCGCGTGCCGTGGCACACCTCGCATGGGACGTAGACGTCGGGCAGGAAATGCATCTCGATCTGGATGATCCCGTCGCCCTGGCAGGCTTCGCACCGGCCGCCCTTCACGTTGAAGCTGAATCGGCCCGGCTTGTAGCCGCGCATCTTGGCCTCGGGCAGGCTCGCGAACAGGTCGCGCATGTAGGTGAACATCCCGGTGTACGTCGCGGGGTTGCTGCGTGGCGTCCGCCCGATCGGAGACTGGTCGATGTCGATCGCCTTGTCGAGGTGCTCCAGGCCCTCGATCGAGTCGTGAGGACCCGGCCGATCCTTCGCTCGGTAGAAGTGCTGGGCGACCTTGCGGCTCAGGATGTCTGTGACCAGCGAGGATTTGCCTGAGCCGCTCACGCCTGAGACAGCGACAAACGTGCCCAGCGGAATCGCAACGTCCAGGTTCTTCAAGTTGTTGGCCCGCGCACCGCGGACGACCAGGCGCTTGCCATTGCCCTTCCGTCGCTTGGCGGGGATTGGAATCTCGCGGTCGCCACGCAGGAATGCGGCCGTGAGAGAGTTCGGATCGCGCAGCACCTCATCCACGGTCCCGGCGGCGATGATCTGGCCGCCGTGCTCGCCGGCAGCCGGGCCGATGTCGACCATGTAGTCCGCCGACCGGATCGTCTCCTCGTCGTGCTCGACCACGATCAACGTGTTGCCGAGGTCGCGCAGCCGCAGCAGGGTGTTGATGAGCCGGCGGTTGTCGCGCTGGTGCAACCCGATCGACGGCTCGTCAAGGATGTACAGCACCCCCATGAGCTTGGAGCCGATCTGGGTGGCCAGCCGGATGCGCTGAGACTCACCGCCCGAAAGGGTGTTGGCCGCGCGATCGACCGTCAGATATTCAAGGCCCACGTCGATCATGAACTGCAGCCGCTCGCGAATCTCTTTGAGGACGCCTCGCGCGATGAGCTGCTCGCGCTCGGTGAGGTCAAGCCCGTCGAAAAAGCTGATCGCCTTGCTGACTGAGAGGGCGCATACCTCGGCGATGTTGCTGGCCGCGACCGTGACCGCGAGCGACTCCGGCTTGAGCCGCCGGCCCTTGCACGCCGGGCACGGCTTGTCCGACATGTAGCGCTCGAGCTCGGTCTTCAGGTATTCGGACTGGGTCTCCTCGTACCGGCGCTGCAGGTTCGCGATCACCCCTTCGAAGGGGGCCTCGTACCACCGCGAGTGGCCGTACTGGTTCTTGTAGCCGAAGCGGATCTTCTTTTCCGCCGTGCCGTTGAGCAGCATGTCGCGCTGCTGCTTGGGCAGCTTCGACCATGGCTTGTCCATGTCGATTCCGAAATACTTGCTGACCGATTCGAGCAGCTCGGGATAGAAGAACTGCGAGCGGCTCCAAGCAGCGACCGCGCCCTCGCGCAGCGAGAGCGATGGGTCGGGTACCACGAGGTCGCCGTCCACGACGAGCTGGAATCCGATGCCGGTGCAGGTCGTGCACGCTCCGTGCGGGTTGTTGAACGAGAAGTTGCGCGGCTCGGGCTCCGGCACGCTCGTGCCGTCGTACGGACACGCAAAATCCTGCGACATCTGGATCTCATCCCCTTCCGACGGGACCACGATCACAGAGCCGCCACCCAATCTCGCGGCCGTCTCGATCGACTCGACGAGCCGGCTGCGCTGCTCAGGACCGATGACGATTCGGTCGACGACCACCTGGACGTCGTGTTTCTTGTTCTTGTCCATGGGAATCGTCTCGCCGATCTCGTACAGGCTGCCGTCGACCCGCACGCGCACGAAACCGGACTTGCGGACGTCTTCTATCAGCGAGCGGTACTCACCCTTGCGTCCCTTCACGATCGGGCCGAGGACCAGGACCCGCGTTCCCTTGGGCAGCTTCTCGACGTGGTCGGCCATCTGGTCGACGGTCTGGCGCCGCACCTCCCGCCCGCACACCGGGCAGTGCGGATGTCCGATTCGCGCGTACAGGAGGCGGAGATAGTCGTACACCTCGGTGACCGTCCCGACGGTCGACCGTGGGTTTTTCGATGTGCCTTTCTGGTCGATCGAGATCGCGGGCGACAGGCCCTCGATGGTGTCGACATCCGGCTTCTCCATCTGCCCGAGGAACTGACGGGCGTACGCGGACAACGACTCCACGTAGCGGCGCTGGCCTTCGGCGTAGATCGTGTCGAACGCGAGCGACGACTTGCCGGACCCCGACAGCCCGGTGAACACGACGAGCTTGTCGCGCGGAATCGTCAACGTGACGTTCTTGAGGTTGTGCTCTCGCGCGCCGCGAATGGTGATGTGATCGATCGGCATGGGAACTGTGGGTTATTCCTTTTCTCGTGTGACCGCAAACGTCGCGCTGGCCGTGGCGACGAGCCTGTGATCCTCTCCCTCGACCCTGCACTCCGTGACCGCGGTCCGCCGGCCCGCGTGAATGACCCGGCCCTTCGCCCGCAGAGTCTCGCCGATCCTCGCCGCCGCGATGAAGTTGAGCTTGAGGTCGAAGCTCATAGCCCGAGCGACCCCGGGTTTCAGCGTACGCAACGACCGGCCCATCGCGGAGTCGGCCAGCGTGCTGATCAACCCACCGTGGACGAAACCGGAGTGGTTTGTCATGTCCTCGGTCGTGGTCATGTCGACCGTTGCGGTCCCGTCGCCTGTCTCGACCAGCCGCAGCCCCAGCCACTCCCAGGCGCGCGACGGCGCCTTGACAACCTCACTCACGGCCCTGGCCCTCCGGCACAGGCATGCAGGTCGATGACGCCCGCGCCACGAGCCGCTCGCGATCGTCGATGACGTCGGCCTCGCTGAAGAGCAGGCTCTGGCGCATCTCGATCACCCGGCCGACGGCGCGCAGCCGCCCGTCCACCACGGGCCGCAGGAAGTTGATCTTGAGCTCGATGGTCGTGTTCCACATGCCGTCTTCCTGCAGCGTGGCGAGGGACATTCCCATCGCAGCGTCGGCGATCTGGGTGATCACGCCGCCCTGGACGACGCCACCCCCGTGCCTGTGCTGCGGACCCGCCAGCAGCTCCAGCACGACACGTCCGGGTTCGGCCTCGGAGATGCGCGCGCCGAGCGTCTCCATCCATCCCTGGGGCTCGGCCGCCAGCAACGCCTCCGCTCGCTTGAAGTTGTTCACGGGCCCTTGCGTGACTTTCTCCAGTTACGAACCATCGTCTTCTGCTTGGGCGCGGCCGCGATGGCCAGCGCGACATCTTCGTCGTCCTCACCCTGGCCCTTGACCTCCTCACCGGCCAGTCGCCTGCGGAGCAGGATGATTCGGTCGCGCACCCGTGCCGCGTCCTCGAACTGCAGCTCCTTGGAAAGCCGCCGCATCTCCTTCTCGAGGTCGCGCACGATCGCGAGGAGGTCTTCGCGAGGCACCCCCGCGCCGGCCATGATCTCGATCGCATCGGCCTGCAGGTCGTTGGAGTTGATCTCCATCGCGTAGATCGCCTTCTTGACCGTCTCCGGCGTGATGCCTCTCTCGGCGTTGTATGCGATCTGCCGGTTGCGACGGCGCTCTGTCTCGTCGAGCGCCAGACGCATGGAGTCGGTGATCTTGTCCGCATACATCACGACGTGCCCTTCGACATTGCGCGCCGCACGCCCGATGATCTGGATGAAGGACCTGAAGGCCCGCAGGTACCCCTCTTTGTCCGCGTCGAGGATGCCGATGAATGCAACCTCGGGAAGGTCGAGCCCCTCGCGCAGCAGGTTGATGCCGACCACCACGTCGACCTCCCCGGTGCGCAAAGCACGGAGGACGTCGATGCGCTCCATCGCGTCCAGCTCCGAGTGCAGATACTTCACCTTGACCCCGTATTCGCGCAGGTAATCGGCAAGGTCTTCGGCAAAACGCTTGGTGAGCGTGGTGACCAACGAGCGGTGACCGAGCTCCGCGCGCCTTTTCACCTCGGCCAGCAGGTCGTCGATCTGACCCGCCGTGGGTCGCACCTCAACAGTCGGGTCGACCAGGCCGGTGGGGCGCACGACCATCTCCACCGTCCGCTGCGATCGCCTCAACTCATAGTCCCCAGGGGTCGCCGACACGTAAATCACGTTGTTCGCGCGCTCCTCCCATTCTTCGAAGCTGAGGGGACGGTTGTCGAACGCGCTGGGTAGCCGGAACCCGTACTCGACGAGCGCGGCCTTGCGTGATCGGTCACCGCCCAGCATGCCGCCGATCTGCGGCACAGCCACGTGCGACTCGTCGACGAAGATCAGAGTGTCGTCCGGGAGAAAGTCCATCAGCGTGTAGGGAGCCTCGCCGGGCTGGCGGCGGGTCAGGTGCCGCGAGTAGTTCTCGATTCCCGCGCACGTGCCCGTCTCGCGCATCATCTCGAGGTCGAAGTTCGTGCGTTGCCGCAGCCGCTGGGCCTCCAGCAGCCGCCCGTGCTCCTCGAACCACTTGCATCGCTCATCGAGCTCCGCCTCGATGTCGGTCATGGCGAGACGCAGCTTGTCCGCCGGCGTGACGTAGTGCGACGCCGGGAACACGGTGAATTCCTGCCGTGGGCCGAGAATCTCTCCGGTCACCGCGTCGAGCTCCTGGATCCGCTCCACCTCATCGCCGAAGAACTCGACGCGGAACACCTTCTCCTCGTTGGCCGGTACAAGGTCGACCACATCGCCGCGGACCCTGAAGCGAAGCCTGGCCAGGTCATAGTCGTTGCGCTCGTACAGCATCTCGGTGAGCTTGCGCAGGAAAACCTCGCGCCGGATCGCCTGGCCCTTTTCGATGTGCAGCGACTCGCCCATGTAATCCTCGACCGAGCCGATGCCGTAGATGCAGCTGATGCTTGCCACCACCAGCACATCGCGCCGCGTGAGGAGGTCTTGAGTCGTCGAGTGCCGCATCCTGTCGATCTCATCGTTGCGGCTGGAGTCCTTCTCGATGTACGTGTCGGATCGCGCGATGTAAGCCTCGGGCTGGTAGTAGTCGTAGTAGCTCACGAAGTACTCGACGGCGTTTTCGGGCAGCAGGCGCCGGAATTCCGCGCAGAGCTGCGCGGCCAGTGTCTTGTTCGGGCTGAGGACCAGGACCGGCCGCTGGAGCTGCTCGACCGCCCAGGCCATCACGTTGGTCTTGCCGCTTCCGGTCACGCCTGCCAGAACCTGCTGGGTCAGGCCGGCATGGACTCCCTCGACGAGCTGCGCGATCGCCTGTGGCTGGTCCCCGGCCGGCTTGAACGGTGCGTCGACGCGAAAGCTGGAGGGCACTGCCCATCCATTCTAAGGCGCACAAATGTTCGAGAACCGGTGACCTGGGACGCCCGGGGCGTTTTCGAATCAGGAACACTCAAAGGGAGGCTCGCCATGAAAGACGCGATCAAAGGCAAGGCGGAAGAGGTCAAGGGAAAGGTGACCGGCGACAAGGGCGAAGAGCTCAAGGGCAAGGCCCATCAGGCGGTGGACAGAGTCCGGCGCGCCGGCCGCGACGTGCGCGATGACGCACGCGAGGAAGCCGGCAGGCAGCGCGCGGAGAGTGAGCGCTAGGGCGTCCAGGGGCGTAGCGCCCGGAACAGGTCACGGGAGGGCGAGGATCATCGCCTCCACCGTGGACCCTGCGTTGATTCCCTGATCGCCTGGCGGGACGCGCACCAGGGCGTGCGCGCCCGCCAGCGACATCAGGCGCGAGGATGACTGCGAGCCGGTCGACTCCGCCACGAGCTCAGAGCCAACCCGGCTGAGAGTCACCCGCTGATACTCGGTGCGGTCTGCGCTCGGCTTGGCGTCGTAGCCGAGGCGCACGGGCAGCGTCGGGCGTTGAAGCGAGGTGAACCCCTGCATCTTGCGCAGCGCCGGCCGCACGAAGACCTCGAACGTCACGAGCGACGAGACGGGGAACCCCGGGAGGCCGAAGGCGATCTTCGAACCGTCCAGCGTCGCGAACGTGAAGGGTTTGCCGGGCTTCAGCTTCACGCGGCCGACGTGCACGGTGCCGAGCGACTCGAGCAGCGGCTTGACCAGGTCGTGGGTGCCGACCGAAACGCCACCCGAGGTGACCAGGACGTCGGCATTCCTGAGACCTTCGAGGACCAGATCGCGAAGCGCGCCGCGCTCATCGGGCGCGATCCCTAGCATGCGGACCTCGGCGCCTGACTCGCGAAGGGCTGCCAGCAGGGCCCACCGGTTGGAGTCCTGGATCTGTCCCGGCCCCGGCTTCTCCCCCACCTCGACCAGCTCGTCGCCTGTTGACATCAGCGCGACTCGCGGTCGCCGGTGGACTCGGAGCCTCGCCATTCCGACGGCCGCGGCCAGGCCGATCTCCGCGGCGCCAAGCTGGATGCCCGCCTCCAGCACACGCTCGCCGGCGCGAAGGTCCGCGCCGACCGGGTGAAAGTTCGTGCCAGGCCGGAGGCCGGCAGGAACCGTAACGAGGCCTCCGTCGAGGCTGACCTCTTCCACCATGACCACGCTGTCCGCGCCCTCGGGCAGCACGCCGCCGGTGAGGATGCGAGCGGCCGTGCCGGGGCCGACCGCGGATTCCAGCGGCCGGCCGGCGGCGGACTCGCCAATGACGCGCAGCGCCCTTCCGGCGTCGGCGGATCGCACGGCGTACCCGTCGACGGCACTGGACGGAAAGGCCGGCAAGGGCGCGCTGGCCACGACAGCCTCGGCCAGGACGCGGGTCGAACACTCCGCGAGCAAAAGCTCCTCCACACCCAGCACCGGCGTGCGCGCGAGAACGATCGCCGCGGCCTCGCCGGGGTCGATCAGCGGATAGCTGGAGACCCTCACCTACTCCAGCGTAGCCCGGGCGACCCGGTTCACCCCGGCAGGACGCTATTCGTAGCGGAGGGCGCGGGCCGGGTCCTGGCGAGCGGCGCGCACCGCGGGCAGCATGCCGCTGACGGTGCTGAGGATCACCGCCAGCAGGACCGCCACCAGCACGACCGGGAGATCGGTTCGGAACACGTCGACACCGCTGGCACCCGCCGACGCCGTGAGGCGGTCGACCGCGGCATTGCCGAGGCGGCCCAGCCCGACCGCAACCAGGGCGCCGATCAACCCGCCGGCCAGCCCGATGCCGGCCGCTTCAGCGATGAAGAGGAGCATCACGTCCCGTGAGCGGGCGCCGAGCGCCTTCAGGACGCCGATCTCCTTGGTCCTCTCGAGGACCGCGGTGTACATCGTGTTCGCGATGCCGAGACATGCCAGCAGGAGCGCCACCAGGGCCAGCCCCAGCAGCGCCACGCGCATCTTCCCGAGGAGATCTTCCAGGTTGCGGAACTGATCGCCGAACGTCTGGACCTGGAAACCGAGCTGTGCGACGTTGTTGCGGAGCCCGTCGACCGTCAGGCCGGAATCGGCCAGCAGCGTGATGCTCGAGTACTCGCCGCGCTTCCATTTGTTCTGCTGGGCGGCGTGCGTCCAGTAGGAGCCCATCACGACGTACGGCGCGAGGCCGCCGGGGGTGCCGGATGGCATGTAGTTGCTCGAGACGATGCCCACTACGGTGAGGTGTTCTGGGACAGGCACAGTCGCCGGGTTCCGCGCGCCGGCGGCGAAAAGCGATCCGTACGTGGCGCTGAAGGTCACCTGGGAGCCCAGGGCGTCGCTCGCGGTGCGGAACCCGAGCGCGGATGCCTCGGTGTCGGTCAGCACCACCTCAGACGCGCTGTCCGCGCTGGGCATGCGGCCGGCCAGGAGCGTGGGCAGCGTGCTCGATGAACCGGCGGGGGGCAGCGAGATGAGCGCCCCGACAGGCGGGGCAACCGCCTTGGACGTGGTCGATGACGGTTGGGCCGCCCCGGCAAACGTTCCGGTCATCTCGACCTGGCCCCATGCCGCCCGAACTCCGTGCAGTCCGGCCAGGGTCGCCAGAGTCGGGTTGTCGAAGCCCGTCGTCGCCCCGGCGACCGGGTATACAGCCACCTGGTGCACCTGGCTCGTCGCCAGGGCAGGCGAGCTCAGCGCCTGCTGGAGGCCGCCGGCGAGGGCGACGATCAGGCTCAGGGCTGCGATGCCGATCGCGACGCCGGTGGTCGTCAGAGCTGTGCGGAGGGGCCTGCGGCCGGCGCTGCCGAGGCCGACCTTCAACGTGTCCCGCCAGTGCATCCTCGGCGCTGGGTCGACCGGTTCCTGACTCCTGACCGTGGGCTGGCCGGCCTCGAGCTCCATCGCCCGCCCGTCGATCATCCTCACCACCCGCCGCGCGCGGCGCGCCACCTCAGGGTCGTGCGTGACGAGGACGACGGTCGCTCCGCGCCTGTTCAGGTCCTCGAGGAGGTTCAGGACGCCCTCGCCGGCGGCCGAATCCAGGCTGCCGGTTGGCTCGTCGGCCAGGATCAGGCCGGGCCGGTTGGCCAGGGCCCTCGCCACCGCGACCTTCTGCTGCTCGCCGCCGGAGAGGCGGCTCACCCGAGTCTGGGCGCGGTCCTGGAGGCCGACCAGGGCGAGGAGGTGACGGGCCCGGCGTCGCCTTTCGTCGACGTCAATGCCGGCGATCGTGAGCGGCAGCGCCACGTTGTCCTCGAGCGACATGGACGGAATGAGGTTGAAGGACTGGAAGATCGTGCTGACGCGCTGCAGGCGGTAGTCGGCCAGGTCACGCTCAGGGAGCTCGCCGAGCGGAAGGCCGGCCCCATAAACATGGCCGCTCGTGGGCCGATCCAGACCCCCCATCAACGCGAGCAGGGTGCTCTTGCCACAGCCGGACGGACCAACCACGGAAACGAACTCGCAGGGGCCGATCTCGAGGGTCACGTCACGGAGCGCGGTGACGTGCATCTCGTCCTTGCCGCCGAACTCGCGAGAGACGCTGTCCAGCCGCAGCCCGACAGCCTGGCCCAGGAGGTCCTTGAACTCGTCGGGCGCTGCCACCGTGGCCGGCTCCAGCGCGGCCTGGGCAGGCGCCGGCTCGAGGTCGGCCACCAGGGTCATCGCCACGGCAGGACTGGGATCTACCGCTGTGGCCGGCTCGACCCCCTCGATCGCTCGGGCATCCGCCAGCACTGACGGTTCTGGAGGCGCGTGGCGCTTGCGCCGCTTCTTGGCGCCGCCTGTCTCGCTGCCCTCATCCTGGACCTGAGTCGCCACCCCGCAGAGAGAGTCTAAAGCCTGACTTAACGGTCAGCGCGCCTGGGGAACCACTTGTTCTTCGAGCCATTTCAGGTATGCCGGCGATCCCGCCTCCACGCGGACATGCAGGATCTCGGGGATGGCGTATTCGTGATGGCTTTCGATGTAGTCCTGGACGGCCGGCGCCCGGGACTCGGTGGTCTTGACGATCAGGAGAGCCTCGTGTTCGCGCTTCAGCTGGCCCTCCAGGTAATAGAACGATCGGACGGTGGGAACGACAGAGCAACTGGCGGCCAGATGCTCGACGACCAGGGCCTCGCCCAGGCGCTCCGCGTCGTCCCGGCCACCCGTCGTCACGAGGATGAGTAGAGCTTTCTCCACCAGCTAATTGTGCGGGGCGGGCGCGGGCCGGTCCAGCCACACGGTGGCCGCGAGCAGGCCGATGGCGCCGAGCAGAAGGCCGCCTATCACGTCGGACTCCCAGTGCACGTCCAGGTACAGGCGGTCGAACGCCACCAGCACGATGAGGGCCACCGCCGCCGGCACGGCGATCGCGCGGACCGCAGGCGACGTGGCGAGCCGCCTGACCACGAAAGCAAGCAGGCCATAGACGACCACCGCACGAACCATGTGGCCGCTCGGGAAGCTGTTGCCGCCGCTGCCATTGCCCGGGAGCAGCTCGGTGATGCTGGGACCGTCGCCATGGGAGAGCGAGTGCGGCGGGCCGGGCTGGAAGAGGAGGTACTTGTACAGGACCTCCAGCGCAACCGCACCGACGAATGCCAGCACCGCCAGGGAATCCGACCCGAAGCCTCCGCGCCACAGGTAGAAGAAGAGGCCGATCATCAATATCGTCGTCACCTCCAGCCCGCCGAGCTCGGCGATCATCTGGAACAGGCCGTGGAGCGAGTCCTGCCAGATGCCGTGCATCGTCTGCGCAACCTGGTGATCGAGTGACAGAAAGAGTCCGGCGGAGATCGCCATGGTCAGCGCGACGTATGCGACAGCGAGCGCCACGATCGCCAGCAGGCGCGGCAGAAGTGGTTCTAGAGACACAAGAGGCGCTCCGGTCGGATCTCTACCGCTGACAACGGCGGCAGAAAACGGTGGTGCGGCCGGCGATGCGGATCATGCTCAGAGGCCGGCCGCAGCTGTAACAAGGCTCGCCTGCGCGGCCGTACACCTGCAGCTTCTCCTGCTGCCCTCCGAGCTCTCCCCAGGCATCGCGATAGGTGTCGACCGAGCTGCCGCGATTCTGGATCGCGACCAGCAGAGACTCGCGCAGCGACTGGTGCAGCCTCTGCGCCGACTTGCGGCTCACGCCGCCGGCCAGGCGGTCCGGCCGCAGGCGAGCGCGATGCAGCGACTCGTCGGCATAGATGTTGCCCACGCCCGCGATGGCTCCCTGATCGAGCAGCACCGCCTTGAGCGAGGTCCGGCGCCTGCGCAGCCGTCGGTAGAGCTCTTCGGCACGGAACTCCGGGTCGATCGGCTCGGGCCCCAGCTTCGGCAGCTTCTTCGATTGCAGCAACGCTGCCTCGGTCCCCAGCAGCAGGCGCCCGAAGCGTCGAGGGTCCCGATAGCGCAGGTGGCGGCCGTCGTCGAGGGTAAGTACGACGTGCGTGTGGGGAGCCAGAACAGTCCCTGCGTCGACCAGGCGCAGCTGACCGGTCATCCCCAGGTGGACGACGAGCAGCACCTCCCCCTCGAGAGTGAAGAAGATGAACTTGCCGCGGCGCCCGAGCGACTCGATGCGGAGTCCTGTGATCGAGTCGACGAAGACCTCCGGCTCCGGATGGCGAACGATCGTCGGGAACAGCAGCTCGCAGCGAGCGATGGTGCGGCCGACCAGGTGAGGTCGCAGGTCCGCGACGATGGTCTCGACCTCAGGCAGCTCAGGCATCAGAATCCTCACCCGGTTCAAATTGCTCCCCGCGTTGCCCGGCTTTGCCGGGCAACCGAAGCGCCTCACGAAGTCGATCCCGAGACAGCTTGATTCGGGGGGTTCCCCACAAGGGGGGCCTGACCCCCTTGTGTTTAAGCACGGACCACAGCAAGCTTTTTCATGTCCGCCCAGTTCGGGCCAACCTTCGTCTCGACCTCGATCCCCGTCTCCAGCTCGTAGGCGCCGGTCATGATGCGCGGCACCTTCTCCGCAAACTGATCGACCTCGTTTTGCGGGACCTCGAAGAGAAGCTCGTCGTGCACCTGGAGCAACATGCGGCCCTCGATGTTGTCGGCCTCGATCTCTCGCTGCAGCCGCACCATCGCGATCTTGATGATGTCCGCGGCCAGCGACTGCATCGGAAAGTTGATGGCCATGCGCTCAGCCGCGCTGCGCAGCTGAAAGTTGGGAGACCGAAGGTCGGGGATGGCGCGGCGGCGGCCGGTCGCGCTGACGACAAGACCTTCCTCGCGGGCGGTGCGCCGCACCTCGTCGAGATATTCCTTCAGCCGCGAGTAGGTCGACCAGTACTGCGCCAGGAACTCTCGCGCAACGTCGCCGGTGATCCCCAACTGCTGCGCCAGGCCGTACTCGCCCTGGCCGTAGATCGATCCGAAGTTGGCGACCTTGGCCAGGCGTCGCTGGTTGGCATCGACGGTCTCGATGGGGATCTTGAACACAGCGGCCGCGGTTGCCGTGTGTATGTCCTGCCCCGCGGCGAACGCGCCGAGCAGCTTGGGGTCGCCGCTCAGGTGGGCAGCTATCCGTAGCTCGATCTGCGAGTAGTCGGCTGAGACGAGAACGTGATCCGGGCGTCCGGCCTTGAAGGACCGCCGGATCCTCTGGCCAAGCTCCGTGCGGATCGGGATGTTCATGAGGTTCGGGTTCGACGACGACAGCCTTCCCGTCGCCGTGCTCGCCTGCCCGAACGACGTGTGCACGCGACCGCTCATCGGGTCGACCAGCTGAGGAAGCGCGTCGACGTACGTGGACTTCAGCTTCGAGAGCTGGCGGTGCTCGAGGATCAACCCGATGATGGGGTGTTTCTCGCGCAGCGTTTCGAGCGTGTCCGCATCGGTCGAGTAGCCGGTCTTGGTGCGCTTGCCAACGGGGAGTCGAAGGTCTTCGAACAGAACCTTCGCGAGCTGCTGCGGCGCGTTGAGGTTGAACTTCTGGCCCGCGACCTGCTCTACCTCTGACTCGATCGCCGTCAGCTGGCCCCCCAGCTCCTCCTGCATGTCCTTGAGATAAGGCACGTCGATGGCCACGCCCTCGCTTTCCATGTCGGCCAGCACCCCCGCCAGCGGGAGCTCGATTTCGTGAAACAGGTAGTCGACCCCGAGGTTGCGCATCTCGGCTTCGAGGCGCGGCCGCAAATTCAAGATGGCTTCGGCGCGACGTGCCGCGAACTCCGCCGCGTCGTTGACCTCGACGTCCGAGGGCTTCCGTGCCGCCCGTCCGGTCCCGAGGAGCTGCTCGGCGCTCGTGAGGGTCACCTCGAGAAACTCCCGCGCGAGATCCTCGAGCCGCGGATCACGCGAGCCGGCGCCCAGGAGATACGCGGCGAGAAAGGTGCTGAACGCCCATTCACGCTTCCCGCCTCCAAGCGAGCGCAGCGCGAGCTCGGTCTCTTTGGCGTCGTGGCCTGCGATCGGCCGGCCGGACAGCGTGCTTGCGACAGCGTCCATCGCGGCCGGCTGGGCAACGTAAAAGGTCTTGCCCGCAGTCGACACTCCGAGCCCGATGATTCGCGAGGTCCGCCCCGTGCCTTCGCTGAAGGTGAACACAGCGACATCCTGCGACCCGTCGATCAGGCTCACCGCCTCTGTCGCCTCGTTCACAACGCGCAAGCCCGCGGGCTGCGGCGCAGCCTCGAACGCCAGGCTCGGCTGGACCGGCACCTGGTCCGGCGGCGGGAAGCGAGTGAGGAGCTGGCGGAACTCGAGACGGTCGAAGACGACGCGAGCCTTCTCGTAGTCGTACCTGGTCCAGCGCGCCTTCTCAAGGTCGAGCTCGACCGGCACGTCGCGCACGATGGTCACCATCCGCTTCCCGAGGCGCACCTGGTCGGAGTTGGCCTTGAGGGAAGTTTTCAGACGCCCTTCGGGCAGCTCGTCGACACGATCGAGAAGGGCTTCGATAGTGCCGAAGTCCTGGACCAGCTTGGCCGCCGTCTTGTCGCCGACTCCAGGCACACCGGGGATGTTGTCCGACGTATCGCCTCGCAGGGCCTTGAAATCGATGAGCTGCACGGGCTCGAACCCATAGCGCTGCCTGACCTGGTCTGGGCCGTAGACAAACGTGTCGGTTATGCCGCGCCGCGGCACCAGCGCCTCCACCGAATCGGAGACCAGCTGGAGGCAGTCGAGGTCGCCGGACACGATCGTCACGGCGTGGCCCCGCTCCTCGGCCATCCGCGACATCGTGCCGATGAGGTCGTCTGCCTCGAAACCCTCGATCGCGTAAATCGGGATCGCAAAGGATTGCAGCACGTCGCGAACCTTTTCGATCTGCGGCCGCAGGTCGTCGGGCATGGCGCGGCGGCCGGCCTTGTACTCCACGTACTCCTTGGACCGAAAGGTCGGCGCGCCGACGTCGAAGGCCGCCACCGCATACTCCGGCCGGGAGGCGAGCACGATGGCCAGCATCGAGGTGAACCCGTACACCGCATTGGTCACCTGGCCGTCCGAGGTGCTCATCGGCGGCAGCGCGAAAAACGCTCGGTAGATGAGGCTGTGGGCGTCGATCAGGACGACTCGCCCGCGCCTTCCCTTAGCCACCACAGAAGTCTACGTTCGCCCGTGCGAGGGCTCGGAGCAGGCCCGAGTTCAATTCCCAGGAACTCCAAGGTCCGGAGGGTAATATGGACCCGAGGATGAAAAACCTCATCGAGGTGTCAGTGGACAGCATTCGGATCCACATGCCGACTGCTCAGCACCTGGTCATCCTCAAAGAGAAGGAAGCCGACCGCTATCTGCCCATATGGATCGGCTCCTTCGAGGCCCAGGCGATCGCCAGCAAGATCTCGGGCAACCCGCTCGGCCGCCCTCTCACGCACGACCTGATGGCGACCGCGTTTGGCGACCTGGGGATCAGCGTCAGGCGGATCGTCGTCACGCGCCTCGCCGACCAGGTCTTCTACGCGCGCCTTTACGTCAAGCAGGACGGCCGCGACCTCGACTTCGATGCGCGGCCGTCGGACGCCATCGCCCTCGCGGTGCGTGTCGAGTGCCCGATCTTTGTCGCTTCCGAGGTCATGGAGTCCGCGGGGATCATTCCCGATCCGGATGAGGCGTCCGATGAGAAGGAGCACTCGGAGACGGTGGTGGATGATGAGCGGCTCGCGGTTTTCCGCGACTTTGTGAACAGCCTGGACCTCCCGGAGCTTCCCGACGAGCCCGGCACGAAGGACGAGCCCGGCGCGCAGGACAAGCCCGGAGGTCGGCCGGGCCGGGGCTGAGGACCTGCCTCTAAGCGGCGACTACGACATCTACCTCCGGATCCTCGTCGCCCTGCTGATGGGTCTCGCCCTCGGTACGGAGCGAGAGCTCAGGGGGCACCCCGCGGGAATGAAGACCATGGCGCTCATTGCCGCCGGGTCCTGCATGTTCACCGCGCTCGGACTCGAGCCTGCATTTGGCACTCGTGCCGACCCGACGAGGATCGCCGCCCAGATCGTGACTGGTGTGGGATTCCTGGGCGCAGGCGCGATCCTGCGGCAGGGCATCGACGTCCGCGGTCTGACCACCGCGGCGTCGATATGGGTCACCGCGTCGGTCGGCATGGCGGTTGGCTTCGGCTACTACGCGGTGGCCATCTTCACCACGATCATCGTCATCGTGATGCTGATCGCGATCAGGCCAATCGAGAATCGATTTGTGCGCCACCGAAAGTACCGCCGGGCCGATGATCCGCCGCCCCAGGATCGACCGACCGAGGCGCCGTATTGAACGCGGCGCGAGTGGCGGTCGTCTCCGATTCGACCAGCGACCTGCCGGCGGACCTGGCGGCGAAACACTCGATAGCGCTCGTGCCGCTGACCCTTCACTTCGACGGCCGATCTCTGCTGGATGGCGTCGACATCACGCCCGCCGAGTTCTACCGGCGGCTCCCCGCGACCACGGCGCACCCGACCACATCCCAACCGTCGCCCGGCCAGTTCGCCACAACCTTCGAGCGACTCCTCGCAGACCACTCGGAAATCGTGTCGATCCACATCTCCGAGAGGTTGAGCGGAACGTACGCATCAGCACGACAGGCCGCCGACATCGTCGACCCCAAGCGCGTCCGCGTCATCGACTCTCACGTCGTTTCGATGTCGCTCGGGCTGCTGACGCTCGCGGCCTCAGCGCTCGCGGCCGAGGGCCTTGACGGAGCGTCGATCGAGTCCCGGATCGTCGGGATGCGAGACAGCGTGGAGACGTACTTCTCCGTGGCGACGCTCGAGTTCCTGCGGCGCGGCGGGCGCATCGGGCGGGCCGGGGCGTTGATGGGATCGGTCCTCCAGGTGAAGCCCGTGCTTTGCATCCGCGATGGGCTGGTCACGCCGCTCGAGCGCGTACGCACCTTGGACCGCGCGCTCAACCGGATCGTGGCGCTGAGCAAGGCCGTGGACCGCGGCGAGGGAATCTGCGTCATCGTCGGCCATGCAGACGCGGCATCCGATGCGGAACGCGTCGCGCGCGAGCTGGAATCGATCGCGGAGACGCTGCTCGTTCATGACCTCGGACCCGTCGTCGGCGCGCACGCCGGTCCCGGGGTGGTCGGAGTGGGCTGCTATCCGGCCGAGCTGCTGCCCCTTGGCATCAAGGTTTCCGCCAGCGGACGGCAGCGGGTGTGACCGTTTTCTCGAGCCGCGACTCGACAGCCAGCGCCTGCAGGTGCGCCAAACCCTCCTGGAGCGCCAGCCGCTTCTCATAGAGCTGGTCGCGAACACCCCAGAGCTCGAGCGCCACCTCCCACGCCGAGCGGCCCCGCCTGCCGACGATCTCGACGATCTGGTCCAGGCGCCGGACATGGTGAGCGATCAACTCGTCGACACGGCCGGCGGCATCAGTGAACGGCCGGCCGTGGGCAGGCAGCACCAGCCGGGGTCGGAAGGCGGCCAGCCTGCGGAGGCCGTCGAGATACTCATGCAGCGGGTCAGGCGTGCTCTGCGGATGGAGGCCGATGTTCGGGGAGAGGTCCGGCAGGAGCTGATCGCCGGCAAACAGCAGGCCCTCCCGCGCGTCGTACAGGCAGATGTGCCCCGGCGAGTGGCCCGGTGTCCATTCGACACGAAGGCGCCGCGTGCCCATCACGATGGTCTCCGCGCCGTCGAGCTGCACCGACGGATCGGCGGTCTTGACCACCTGGCTCAGCGCGCGCTGCGAGTTGCTCAGGATTTCCGCATCGTCCTCCGGCACGCCATTGACCAGCAGATACGTGCGGACTTCGCTGACGAGGTGGTCGAGCTCGACATAGCGCGGATGCACGAGGGGGACCTCGAGGCGGTGGATGTACAGGTCCGCCATGCCCTCGCCGGCCAGCGCCCCGGCCGCCCCGTAATGGTCCGGGTGGATGTGGGTCACGACCAACCTCCGGATCCTGCCGGCGCCGATGCGGGCAACAGCGGAATGGATTGCCTCCAGCGACTCCGCGGAGTTCATCCCGCAGTCGAGCAGGTCGGCTTCCTTGCCGTCGGCGAACAGAAAAACGTTGACCAGCCCGTCCTCGAATGGAATCGGCAGGCGCAGCTCGAAGACATCGGTCGCGACCTCAGTCAGCGCGAGCTCGATGGCCATCCGGGGAATTCTCGCCGACCCGGAGGTCTGGCTAAGATGGATCGTAGGCCTGCGGTCCGATTGCCAGGAGTAACCAGATGTCTGAAGTCCAGTTCACACCCGATCAGATCGTCGAGCACATGCCCGAGTTCCTGGTGCCCGAGAAGGCCGGCAGCACGAAGGCCACCATCGGTTTTGACCTCAGCGGCGAGCAGGCCGGCAAATGGTGGGTGAAGATCCACGACGGCAAGGCGGAGTCCGGCAAGGGCGAGCCGCCGGAGCCCGCCAACCTCACTCTGCTGGCTGACTCTGCCGACTGGGTGAAGATCATGACCGGTCAGCTGGACGGCACGGCTGCCTTCATGCAGGGGAAGCTCAAGATCAAAGGCGACATGGGTCTGGCGATCAAGATGCAGTCCCTGTTCAGGCGACCCAGCTAGCCGCACCCGGCGCACAAGCGGCGTGCCTTAGAAGACGAACTTCCAGGTCGGCAGGCGAGCTGACATCGGCGTCTCGAGGTCCAGGTGGCCGAACCCTGAGTGCAGATCGAGGATGACGACGTGGTGGGCCGTCAGCGCGATGCGCCGCCCGTCGGCCAGCTCGACCGCTTCCTGCGCGTCGCCCCACTGGATGGGCCGGCTGACAGGGACCGGATTCAGGTTGGCGGATTCCCAGGCCGCCAGGTTGGCCGCACCGCCACGATCGAAGGTCGAGACGATCATGAACGCGAAGAGGCCGGCGCCCGGCGAGCATTGGGGAGCGATGCCCGGCGTCGGGACGCTGCACGGGATGTCGGTGATGTCAAAGGTGATGTCAAGCTCCGCCGGCGCCGGACTCTGGCTGCCCTGCGACTTGAGCTGGTACCTCCAGGTGGCGGGATAGCAGAAGCCCCAGCCCGCCTGCGGGTCCTCGTAACCGTGGTCTCCAGCCGCGCACTTGAGATCGCTTCCGACTTGCGCTACGCTCGGCACCGGGTGAGGGTTGCCGCCCGGTTGGCAACCGGCGAGGGCGATCGCCAGCGCGGCGGCGGCGAGAAGTTTCGGGGGGTTCGTTAGCGGCATCAGGCGATTAATTGTGCGCGACCGGGTACGCGGCCCATCGCATGCGTTGTGACTGTCGAATCCAAACGTAGCCTGAGCCGGTAGTCAGTTTGGAGGGGGGATCACCATGGCAACCAGGAAGAGACCCGACGAGGCGCCGGAGGAGAGGCTTGAGGCGGACAGGCGTCAGCTCGAGCTGCTGGCCGCGCAGTGCGGCGAGGAGGCCGGGCTGCATCGACCGTTGAACGACATGGTCGGCGGCGTGATCACGGGGATTCCCGAGGAGGCCGACCTGGCGCAGGCCCTGTCGGACCGCGAGACCTCGGACCTCCTGGTGCACCTTCTCGACCAGAACCGCGAGCAGGTCGAGCGCGCGCTCGAGCGGCTGCGGGAGGGCGCGTACGGCATCTGCGAGGGTTGCGGCCGCCACATCCCCGAGGCCAGGCTCGAGTATCAGCCGGCCGCCACGCGCTGCGTCGAATGCCAGTCTCAATGGGATAGGCTCAACGGCCGCACGGCGTAAAGCGTGCGAGAAGGGCACCCTCCCTCTCCCCTAAGGGGAGAGGGATGAAGGGAGAGGGGCGTAAACCGGCTCCAAACCTATGAAGGCCGAATCGAACGCGCCGGAACCTAGGCTCCTTTAGGTCGTCGCCGCAGCGCGAATCCCCCCAGCGCCAGGCCGAGCACGATCATCGCCGAGCCGATCCAGAACCAGTGGATGTCGCCGGTCATGAAGCTGCCAGGTATGTAACCCAGCCCCTGCCCGGCGAAAACCACGCCCCCCAGCAGGACCAGGACGCCGAGCACGATAAGTCCAGCTCTCATGGCCAATCAGTACCCGGCCTGGTTACACGAAATCGCCGGCTTTCAGACTCCGCCGTAGACGACGGACTTCTCCTCGGTGTACTGCATGAAGGCCTCGACGCCGTGCTCCTTGCCAAACCCTGACTGCTTGGTGCCGCCGAATGGCAGCTCGTCATGCGCGATGACAAGCGCGTTGACCCAGGTGTAGCCTGCCTCGAGCTCGAGCACCGCGCGGTGGGCCGCCGCCATGTTGGCGGTCCAGATCGAGGATCCAAGGCCGAACTGCGTGTCGTTGGCAAGCCGGAGCGCCTCGTCGAGGTCCTTGACCTTGCGCACGGGCAGAGCAGGTCCGAAGACCTCCTCCTTCCACATCCTTGCGCCATCGGGGACGTTCTCAAGGATCGTCGGCTCGATGAACCAGCCTTTGTCGTAGTCGCCGCCTTTGGGCCGCCCGCCGCCGAAGACGACCCTGGCGCCATGGTCCACCGCGTCCTTGACCTGGGCCTCGACCTCGGCGCGCTGGGTTTCGCTGTGCATCGGGCCCATGCGGCTGTCCTTGTCAAGGCCGTTGCCGGGCTTCAGCTTGGAAGCGCGCGCAACGAGCTTCTCGAGCAGAGCGTCGTAGATGCCTTCCTGGACGTACAGCCGCTTGGTGGACAGGCACTGCTGTCCGCAGTTGAAGAATCGGCCCACCGAGATCGCGCGTGCGGCGCCCTCGACGTCGGCGTCGTCGAGGACGATGCATGGGTCGCTGCCACCCAGCTCGAGAGTGATCTTCTTCAGCTGCTCGGCGGCCTTGACCATGACACGCCTGCCTGTGGGCGTGGAGCCTGTGAGTGCGATCTTGCGAATGAGTGGGTGCTCGACGATGGCCTCTCCGGTGGCCTGGCCGACCACGACGTTGATGACGCCTTCCGGCAGGCCGCCCTCGATCAGCGCCTCGATGCAGGCCAGAGTCGAAAGCGGAGTCGTGCTCGCCGGCTTCAGGACCACGGTGTTGCCGGCCGCAATGGCAGGCGCCACCTTGTTGGCGGCGAGGGTCAGGGGAAAGTTCCAGGGCACGATCGCGCCGCACACGCCGATGGGCTTGCGCACCACAAGGCCGTATGTAGTGAGATCGGGCAGCCGGACGTACTGGCCGTGGATCTTGTCTGCGAGGTCGGCGAACCATCCGATGTTCTCTCCGAAGCGGCGGGCCTCGAGCCGGGATTCCAGGAGCGTCTTGCCCTGCTCCTTGGTCAGCAGGACGGCGATCTCATCGACCTTCTGCAGCATGTGGTTCGCGGCCTTGTGCAGAATCTCGCGCCGCTGGTTGGAGGGAAGCTTCGACCAGGTGACAAACGCCCGCGCCGCTGCCTGCGCCGCCTTGTCGACGTCGGCCGCGCCACCTGCAGGAACCTCGTCGACCACTTCGCCAGTGGCCGGGTTGCGAACCTCGTACGTCTTGCCGGACGCGGCCTTGGTCCTGTCGCCTTCGATGATCATCGTCGCCATGCGGCACCCCCGTCGCTTCGTTCTTTCGGTACTTCGATAAGGTTAGTTGGTTCGTAACAGAGCGAATTGGGGAGGGCGTCATGCCAGTCACATTGGAGAAGCAGGGCGGCGTCGGCATCATCGTCCTCGACCAGCCTCCCGCCAACAGCTACGACCACGCCTTCCTTCGCTCGTTCGCCGCCGCGATCGACGACGCAAGGCTCGACGGCGAGATCCGCAACGTCGTAGTCACGAGCGCTTCGCAGAAGTTCTTCTCTGCCGGCGCGGATGTCGGGGTTTTCGCAGCGGGGAACCCACGCTCGCGATTCATGCTCGCGCTGCTGGCTCATGAGGCCTTCCGCAAGATGGAGAACTCGCCTTTGATCTTCATCGCGGCGATCGCGGGTCATTGCCTCGGCGGCGGCTTCGAGCTGGCCCTGGCGTGCGACCTTCGGTTTGCCGCCGAAGGGTCATACCAGATCGGGTTGCCCGAGGTGAACCTGGGCCTGTTTCCGGGATCCGGCGGCACTCAGCGTCTGCCACGCCTGGTCGGTCTGTCGAAAGGCATCGACCTCATCGCCAACGCCACCACGATGACGCCGGACAAGGCCAAGGAGCTTGGCCTGGTCGACCAGCTTTTCCCCGACGCCGCGGCATGCCGCCAGGGCGCGATCGACTACGCGGCCAAGCTGGCGGCCGGGCCGAGCGTCGCGATCGGGTGGTCCAAGCTTGCCGTCACACAGGGCTTTGGTGCGCCGCTGGACCTGGGACTTGCCATGGAGCGCGTGGCGATCGGGCGTGTGTTCGTTAGTCACGACGCCGACGAGGGCATCAAGGCCTTCGGCGAGAAGCGCAAGGCGGAATTCAAGGGCAGCTAGAGGTGCGGCTCAAACCTCTCTACTCCGTCCACTTTCACTACCCGGCGGACTGGGCGGTGGCCATCACCGGTGCGGCAGGCACAGAAGAGCAGCACTTCTACCTCGCGGAAGGCAGGTGCACGGGCCGGCTTTCGGGCACCTTTCGTGGCGCCAATCATCCCCGGCGGCGTACCGACCTGACCTTCACCCCCGACTTCCAGGGGGTCATCGAAACCGAAGACGGCGCGGTGATCATGTTCGATTACCAGGGCTTCGGACGTGCGTATCCACCAGGCAGGCGGCAGATCGTCGCGGCCGCCTGGCACACCACGGCGCACGAGAGCTACCAGTGGCTGAACGATGCGCTATGCGTCGGTTGCGGCGAGGTACGGGTCCCTGACATGCCGCCTGGGCAGCTCAAGCAAGTTGACGTCGAGCTCGTCATCGACTTCAGCGAAATGATCTGGGAGCCGCCGGTAAGTTGATTCCGGATGTGATAGGCTGCGCCCGCAAAATTTCAACAGGAGGTGGCGTTCGAATGGCTGAGCTTGCTGGGACCCTGATCCGGCCGTCGGCCGCCTCCGGACACTAGACCCGCACACCTCTTCCCCTTCGTGGGGAGGTCCGGGCAAGCCCTGGCGGACCGATACCGCCCGCGCGTCACCCCGGAGGATTCGAGTTGTCATCAGACCCTGAGTCCCGGCTCGCAATGCTTGGCTGGGATCGCGATTACGAGTCAAAGTTCAAACTCATGGCCGCCGGTGGCGGGGCGCCCGCTCGCGTCATCGCCGACTACGGCGCCGACTACCTGGTTCACGACGGTGTCGAGACGAGGCGCGCCCGTGCCCGTCGCATCAACCCAGCGGTCGGAGACTGGGTCACCGTCAATGACGGGGTCATCGACGGCATCGTGGAGCGCCGAACCGAGTTTTCCCGGCGTGCCGCGGGCGACGCGAACGTGCAGCAGGTGCTCGCGGCCAACGTCGACATCGCCTTTGTCGTGGCGGCGGCGACCGATGTCAACCCGCGGCGCATCGAGCGCTACCTGGCCATCGCCTGGCAGAGCGGAGTGCTGCCCGTCGTCCTGGTCACCAAGGCTGACGAGACCGAGTCCTCCGACGCAATCCGACTCGACCTCGAGGCGGTGGCGGCGGGAACGCCTGTCATCGTCACCAGCAGCGTGACCGGCCAAGGCGTCGATGACATCCAACAACGCCTGCGCCCGGCGCGGACCGGGGTCTTGCTCGGACCGTCAGGCGTCGGCAAGTCGACCCTCATCAACCGGATCGCCGGCGTGGACCTCATGCGCACGCGCGCGACTCACCACTCAGGCGAGGGACGGCACATGACCAGCCACCGGCAGCTTGTCCAGCTGCCGGGCGGCGGCATGATCATCGACACTCCCGGGCTGCGCGAGGCGCAGCTGTGGGAAGGCGACGAGGCGCTGGGCAACCTGTTCGAGGACATCGAGGAGCTGGCGGCGCGATGCCGGTTTCCGGATTGCGCGCACCGCACCGAGCCCGACTGCGCGGTCAAGGCTGCGCTGGACGCCGGCATCCTGGACGCCGGACGGCTGGCAAGCTATCGCAAGCTGCAGCGCGAGCTGCGGGCCATCGCGGCGCGGAGCGACGCCCGCCTTCGCCAGGACGAGCGTCGCAAATGGAAGCAGATCGCAGTCGCAAACAAGGCGCGAGATCGTTACTTGGAGCGCTGAAGTCCGGCCCAGAACGGGATGTGGCCCCTGGAGATCCGATCGACGGCCCTGTCGGCCTGCGCCTGGGTGATGACCTTGTGCTCGACCAGCGTCTCGAGGCGGGGCCGCGCGCTCGCGATGAGGCTGCTCCCGAACTGCGCTTCGGTCATGCCTTTGTCCCGGGCGAGATCGGACACCTTCTGGCCGGCCTTCAGGTCGGCCCGCAGCGTCTTGGGCGTGATCCCGAGGACGTCGGCCTCGGCCTCGAATACCGCGCGGAAGACGGCTCGGCGAGCGGCTTTGTCGGCCGGCGCGGGCGTGGCGGTCGCTGTTGGCGCCGGTTTCGGCGACGGGCTGGCGGCCTGTGCCATTCCGCCGGCCAGGCCCAGGCTCAGAAGGGCCGCGGTGCCGGCCGCACCCACGGTCTTGACGAAGATCGCTGCAAACGGGGTCATCTCGTTCTCACCTCAAAGTATTTTTCGACCCTGATCAGGTCGACGTTCACGATGAGGCGGTCGTGTCAGACGCTCGTTGCGTCACCGTCAGGCTTTTGTAACCGTCCAGAATCCCTCGGGATCGAACCTTCGAATCGCCGCGAGCTCGGATTCGGTCGGGGCTGACGTTTCGCTTACATCGTCTGCGACCCTGAGGTCCCATCCCGTCTGCGAGCGAACGTCGTCGACAGTGCTTCCAGGGTGAACCGAAGCCAGGAAAGCCTCGCCACCCTGGGGCGGGAAACGCAGGACGCAAAGAGTCGTGATGACGGCGGCCGGGCCGCCGCCCAGGATGCCCTGGCGCTTGCGCCAGCCCGCCGTCCCGTCGCCATAGCCGGGAGACGTCACGAATGAGACTCGCTCGACCAGGCGCCGCTTTTCGTGGCCCATCAGGGTCACCCAGCGACGGCTGAGGATGGCAATGTCCGCCCCTCCCCCGCTCCCGGGCAGCTTCACCTCCGGCCGCTGCGGCGTGCCGATGTACGAGGTGTTCAAATTGCCGAATCTGTCGACCTCGGCCCCGCCGATGAAACCCAGGTCCACGCGTCCCTGGGCCATGAGGCCCATCACGTTCGACATGCGCGTCGCCCACAGGGCGCCGGCCACGTTCGGGGGATCGCCCATCGTCCCGAGGAACGCGCCCGCCGGCTGGTCGCGCATGAGGCCCACCTCGAAAAGTCCTCTTGCCGACGGCGCGTGGGCGTTGCGAGCCACCGCGTAGGCCAGGATCGGCAGCCGCATCCCGACGAAGACGAGATCGCCGTCGCGAATCTCGCGCGAGGCGACCGCGACCATCATCTCCTGCGGCGTGTAGAGCATCCTCACTCGTCGCCGTAATCCGCCGGGACAGACGGCCGCCGATGCGTGACACGCAGACGGCTGACATCGAGCCTGGCCAGGTAGCCGGCGCGGTCGTCGACGCCGAGGACCCATTCCTCCAACCATCGGTTGAAGCCCTCGACAGAGCGCGATCTCGTGGCGTAGTCGCGGTAGAAAACGTGGTCGCGCTTGAAGTGGCCCTGCACCGGAGATGGGTGCGCGCCCGCCGGTTCGTGCACCACGGCGACGACCTTGGTCTCTGGAAAAAGGATGCGATTGGGGTCGCTCAACGTCACCTCCTCCCCGACCAGCTCCTCGCAGGTGATGACGACGGCGTGCGCCGCGAGGCCCGCCTCCTCGGTTATTCCGAGCGGTCCCCACGCATGCGCTCTGCCTTCAGCGTCGGCGCGCTGGACGTGGACGATCGCAACGTCTGGCTGCACAGCGTCCACCTCGACCAGCCCATTTGTGGCGCGGAGGCCTTTGTTCGTGGTCAGGATGTCGCTGCCCAAGAGAGTGCGCGTCGGCAGGCTCGGCACATTCCAGGCGGCCGCCCACAGCGCGAGGGCAATCGAAAAGTTGGTGTGGTCGCGCACCTCGATTTGACGTGGCTCACCGTGCTCACAAGCCCGCCGATAGCAGTGTCCCAGGCCCTCCGAGACGTTGCCCACCCATGCCGCCGTGATGCGACGCACACAGCCGGCGCCGATCAGCTGGTCGAACAGCGCATCAGAGATGGGTCCGACGAGCTCGAGGTCGCGGCGGCGCCGGCGGATGATCTCGTGACCGGCCGCGAAGGGAATCAACGGCTCCAGCGCCGTGCCCATCGCCACGCACGACCCGTCCGGAACGAATTGCCGGACGGCCTCGGACATGGTCATCACCTTGCCGGCCATGGCGTCCCGCGTCTTACTGACCGATGGATTCCATGTAGCCGCGATGGTTGCGCTCGATCTCGGTCATCGAGTCGCCACCGAACTTCTCGAGGAACGCCTCGGCCAGCGTCAGCGCGACGACGGCTTCCCCGATCACGCCGGCCGCGGGCACGACGCACACGTCGCTGCGCTCGTAGTGCGCCTCGACCTTCTCCTTCGTTTTGAGATCCACCGACCGCATCGGCTTCTTCATCGTCGAGATCGGCTTGATCGCGACACGAAGGTCGATCGGCTCGCCGTTGCTCATCCCTCCCGTCACGCCCCCGGCGCGGTTGGTCAGGTGACGAAAGCGGCCACCCTCGTACTCGATCTCGTCGTGAAACTGCGAACCGCGACGGGCCACGCCTTCGAAGCCCGCGCCGAACTCGACGCCCTTGATGGCGTTGATCGAAAGGACAGCCTGGGCGAGCCTGCCGTCGAGCTTGCGGTCCCAGTGGACGTAGCTCCCGAGTCCCGGCGGCACGCCTCGGGCGATGATCCGGAATGTTCCGCCAAGCGTGTCACCAAGCTCGCTGACCTCATCGATCAGAGCCACCATCCGAGCCGACGCGTCCGGGTCGGGGCACCGTACCGGCGATGACTCGATCTGTGCGACGGACACTCGATCGGCGTCGCCCGCCGCATAGCCCATGTCAATCGGGCCGATCGATTGCGTGAAGCTGATGATGTCGACTCCGAAATGGCCGAGCAGCTTGCGCGCCACTCCACCGGCTGCCACCCGCGTCGCCGTCTCCCGTGCGGATGACCGCTCCAGGACGTTCCGGATGTCGTCGTGGCCGTATTTCAACGCGCCGGCCAGGTCGGCGTGCCCCGGTCGCAGCCTGGTCACAGGCTTGGGCGCATAGCCCTCCTTCGACGCCGTCATCTCCGCCGTCCAGTTGACGTGGTCCTTGTTTTCGAGCACCAGGGTCACAGGGCTGCCGATGGTGACGCCGCCCCGAACACCGCTCACGATTCGCGCCACGTCGGTCTCGATCTTCTGGCGGCCGCCGCGGCCGTGTCCCGCCTGGCGGCGCGCAAGGTCTCGCCGCAGGTCCTCCTCGGAAAATTCGAGACCCGCGGGCAGCCCCTCGATCACAACGGTGAGCTGGGGACCATGCGACTCGCCCGCGGTCAACCACCTGAGCATTAGAGGGTCGATGATAGAGCCAGGTGCCAAGAGCCCTCGAGGTGGCGATGGTCGATGTCGGCGGCACGCTGTGGCCCAACTCCTGGCCGTTTCGAGAGACGGATGGGGCCGGCCGGCGCCAGAGAATCGCGGCGGCCATGCCGCACCTCGACTCCAGCGGTGTCGACGGGCTGGTCGCGGACCTGATCCGCAGCAGCCGTGCAGGCGACGAGGCGCGCAGCCTCTCCACCGAGACCGGCATGCCGCTGCAAGCGGACGCTCTGATTGCAGCATCGTTGGAGCGCGAGGGCATCGCGGCCGACCCGAAGACGATTGCTGTGATCCGGCGCGCGATGGCGCTCCCTGTGGCGGACCGGATGAAACCCCTGCCCGGCGCGCTCGAGCTGCTGGCCACAATCCACGAGCTCGGCATGCGCACCGTGATCGCGAGCAACACCTACTGGCGCGACGCGGAGAGCTACTGGGACGACTTCCGCCTGCTGGGCATGGCGGAACACGTCGATGCCGTGGTCACGTCGGTGGATGCCGGGCACCTCAAACCCCACCCTGCCGTTTTCGAGATGGCGATGCGATGGGCGGGTGTCGCTCCGAATCGCTGCGTCGTGATCGGCAACCGCGAGGAGAACGACATCGAGCCGGCCCTCGCGCTCGGCATGTGGACCATCCTCGTGCACCCCGACGATCCGGCGCCTGCCACCACGCGGGCCAACGCCGTCGCCCCCGACCTCTGGGCCTGCGCCCAAGCGCTGAAAGTTATGCTCGACGGATCGTGAGGGACGAGATGCTGCGCGACGTGGAGCGCGTGGTCGTCTCGCTCCAGGTCAACGGCGAGCCAACCGAGCTCCTGATTCCGGTCCACAAGACCCTGCTCGAGGTCCTGCGCGAGGACATGCGGCTCACCGGAACCAAGCATGGTTGCGAGCTTGGCGAATGCGGCACGTGCACGGTGCTGGTCGATGGGCTGCCGGAGCTGAGCTGTCTCTTGCTGCCGGTCCAGGTCGACGGGCGGTCGATCACGACCATCGAGGGGATGGCCGGCGGGTCGGAGCTCCATCCCCTGCAGCGGGCTTTTGTCGAGCTGGGCGCCGCGCAGTGCGGCTACTGCACCCCCGGCATCCTTCTTTCCGCCAGGGCTCTCATCGAATCGAATCCGAGTCCATCCCGAGACGAGATCCGTGAAGCGCTGGCCGGCAACCTCTGCCGCTGCACGGGTTACGTCAAGATCCTCGACGCGATCGAGCTCGCCGCGAGCCGTGGCTTGTGACTGATTTCTCCGTCGTCGGCAAACCTCTACCGAAGGTCGACGCGGCGGCGAAGGTGACCGGTCGCGCGGTGTACGCCGACGACATCCTTCTCCCCCGCACACTGCACTGCAGGATCCTGCGCAGCCCGCATCCCCACGCGCGAATCCTGTCGATCGACACGTCCGCCGCGCGACGCATGGCGGGAGTGAAGGCGGTGATCACCGGGCACGACCTGCCAGTGAAGTTCGGCATCCTCCCGGTGACCCAGGACGAGCGCGCTCTCGAGCACGAAAAGGTGCGCTACGTCGGAGACCCGATCGCCGCGGTGGCCGCGATCGACGAGGAGGCCGCCGCCGCCGCATGTGACGCGATAGCCGTTGAGTACGAGGTGCTGGAGCCGGTCATGTCGATCGAGGAGGCACTGGCGCCGCCCAAGGATGAGCGAATCCAGGACTACGGCGGTCCGCACAACATCCACAAGCTCGTCGCCCTCGAGTTCGGCGACGTCGATGGCGGGTTCGCGAGGGCGGACCACGTTCGGGAGGACGTCTTCTTCTTCCAGGGCAACACGCACCTGCCCATGGAGCAGCACAGCGCCACGGCCACTTACGTTGACGGCAGGGTCACGCTGTGGTCGTCGACGCAGGTCGTCCATTACGTCCACCGCGCCCTCGCCAAAGTCCTGGAGCTGCCGATGCACCGGATCCGCGTCATCGGCGCGGCGCACGGGGGCGGGTTTGGCGGTAAGACGGATCCTTTCGCGCACGAGATCATCGTCTGCAAGCTCGCCATGCTCACCGGGCGCCCAGTCAAGTGCACGCTGACTCGCGAGGAGGTTTTCTACGCGCACCGCGGACGGCACCCGGTGCTGATGTGGGTGCGCACCGGCGTGACGAGACACGGCCGGATCACGGCGATGCATTTCCGCACGGCGCTGGATGGCGGAGCCTATGGCTCCTACGGGGTGGCCTCGACCTTCTATACAGGCACCCTGCAGACCGTCACGTACGACATTCCCGCTTACCGTTTCGAGGGCTGCCGCGTGTTCACCAACAAACCGCCCTGTGGTCCGAAGCGCGGCCACGGCACCCCGCAACCCCGATTCGCCCTCGAGCTTCACCTGGAGAAGATCGCGCATGACCTCGATCTCGAGCCAAGCGCGATGAAGCAGCTGAACTTCGTCCAGCCCATGACGCGGGCGGTGAACTGGCTTCGCATCACGTCATGCGGGCTGGATGAGTGCTCGCGACGTGTGATCGACGCTTCCGGTTACCGGAACCGAGCTCGGCGCCCCGGGCACGGCATGGGATTTGCGATCTCGAGCTATCTGTCGGGTGCCGGGACGGCCATCTATTGGAACGACATGCCGCATTCAGAGGTGCAGATCAAGGTCGACCGCGGCGGGGTTACCGCGTATTGCGGCGCGATGGACATCGGCCAGGGTTCCGACTCGGTGCTCGCCACCATCGTCGCCGAGGAGCTCGGCTTGCAGCCGGCTGACATACGGCTGGTCACCGCGGACACCGACACCACTCCCATCGACCTGGGGTCCTACTCGTCGCGCGTGACCTTCATGGCCGGCAACGCGGCCATCGAGGCGGCGCGCAAGATGCGCGACCTGCTCGTCGAGGCGGCCGCGGCGAAGATGGGCATGCAGGGGGCCGCCGTCCAGGTGGGCGCGGGCCGCGTCGGCGATTTCAGCTTCGAAGAGGCGAGCGTTCTGGCCGAGGCTCGATTTGGAACGCTGACCAGCGCCGGCAGCTACAAACCACCCAAGATCGCCGGGCCTTACAAGGGCGCCGGCGTTGGGCCAAGCCCCGCGTACAGCTACTCGGCTTGCGTGATCGACCTCGATGCGGATGCGCGCACGGGTCTGGTCACGGTCAACAAGATCTGGATCGCGCACGACGTCGGGCGAGCCATCAATCCACTGCTCGTGGAAGGTCAGGTCGAAGGCAGCGTGTATATGGGACTCGGCGAAGCGTTGATGGAAGAGCAGTCGTTTCGCAAAGGGCTGCACAAGTGGCCGTCGATGCTCGAGTACAAGTCGCCGACGTTCCTGGACATGCCTGAGGTGCAGACGTTCATCGTGGAGACGGTCGACCCCGAAGGTCCATATGGCGCCAAGGAGGCGGGCCAGGGCCCGCTGCTGCCTGTCCCTCCCGCCCTGTGCTCCGCAGTCCACGACGCGCTCGGCGTCTGGATCGACGAGGTGCCGGTCACGCCCGAGAAGGTGGTCGAAGCTCTGCGCCGCAAGGAGAAGGGCGAACCTGCCCGTTACGGACCAACCCGGTTCCCGGCCGTGCCCTACCCGCCGGCCATCAAGGTCGAGCCGCCGCCCAAGGATATGGATCGTGCTTCGGCTGCCGCGATTTAAGTACCTGCGCCCGAAGACGGCCCGCGAGGCTGCAGGCATGGCCGCCGATGCGGGAGCGCGCGCCATGTTCGTGGCCGGGGGCACCGACCTTTTCCCGAAGCTCAAGCGACGCCAGTTCGAGATCGACACCCTGATCGCCCTCGACTTCCTGCCGAGGGGCGTGCGCCAGGGGTCGGGCGAGGCTCTCGTCGGCGCCGGCACGACCCTCGCCGCAGCAGCGCGCGAGCAGGGCCGCACCGGGCCGTTCCACGGATACGCGCAGGCGGCGGGCCTGGTCTCGTCGCCGCCGCTTCGCAATGCCGGCACGGTCGGCGGAAACCTGTGCGTTGACACGCGCTGCAACTACTACGACATGACCTACGAATGGCGGAAGGCGGCGGGGTTCTGCATGAAGAAGGACGGTGACATCTGTCTTGTCGCGCCGAGCAGCCGGCGATGCTGGGCCGTGTCGTCATCCGACACGGCGCCGATGGCGATCGCACTCGACGGCTCCGTCGTGCTGTGCGGGACGGATGGCGAGCGCGAGATCCCCGTCGAGAATCTCTACCTCGACGACGGGATCGTGTACATGGCCAAAAAGCCTCATGAGGTGTTGACGGCGATCCGTCTACGCGCCGGCGCCAAGACGAGGAGCGCCTACGTCAAGCTCCGGCGCCGAGGCTCGATCGACTTCCCCATCGCCGGCGCGGCGGTGGCGCTGCAATTCGACGGCGACCTGGTCAGCGGCTGTCGCATCGTCCTGTCGGCGGTTGCATCGCATCCACTGCGAGCATCGGCTGCTGAAGACTTCCTGAAGGGAAGGCGCGCCGACCTCGAGACTATTCGCGAAACTGCTGAGATGGCAGCCAGGCCGGCCAAGCCCCTCGACAATGCGGATCTCAGCCACTTCTGGCGCAAACGCATGGTTCGGGTGGTCGTCGAGGAGGCACTACATCGCGCCAGCGACCAAACAGCGGGCCTCGCCGGTTAACCTTCTAGGTCAAGCAGCACCGTGATGAACAGACGCAACCTGCAATCCGCCCAGGGCATGGTCGAGTACGCGCTC
This sequence comes from Candidatus Dormiibacterota bacterium, assembly GCA_036491755.1. Lineage (GTDB taxonomy): Bacteria > Chloroflexota > Dormibacteria > Dormibacterales > Dormibacteraceae > DASXBJ01. The sequence goes on along the minus strand of DASXBJ010000031.1, from coordinate 46,704 downwards.
ATTCTCGCCCTCGTCGCCCTGATCGTGATCGTCGCGCTGATTGCCACGGGCAATCAGCTGATCAACACGTTCTCCAACATCTCAGCGACGATGTGCAACTACCACGTCGGCTGCTGACCGTCAGCTTCCTGCTCGCGACCTGACCTAATGCTCTCCCGACTGTGACGCGATTCCACGTACGGCAATCCGCTCAAGGCATGGTCGAGTTCGCGCTCATCCTCGCGCTGGTCGCACTGATCGTGATCGTGGCGCTCATCGCCACCGGCGCCCAGGTCCAGAACCTGTACTCGGACATCACAGTCACGATGTGCCGCTACCACGCGGGTTGCTGAAGCCTCGGGCTGGGCCCGAGACTAGCGCGGCACGGCGGCCGCTGCTGTTGCGGCGCGCTCGGCGTTGGCCCGGATCGAGGCGAAGTCCCGTCTAGCCAGGGCGTCCGCCGGGAATAGCGCGCCGGTCAGCCCGATCGCGCGGACACCGAGCCGGAGGTACGCGCCGATATCGTCGATCGGCACGCCGCCCGAGACCCAGAAAGGCACACCGCCAAGGGGTCCCTGCAGAGCCTCGATGTAGGCGGGACCGCCGACCGGCGCGATCGGAAACACCTTGACGAGCCCGGCCCCGGCCAACCGAGCCTGGTAGATCTCCGTCGGAGTGAGGGCGCCCAGCACGCACAGGATGTCTTCGCGGCGGCATGCGTCCGCCACCTCGGGAAGGACCACCGGGGTGACGACGAACGAGGCGCCCGCCTCCTTCGCTTCGGTGACCGCCCCCGGGTCCCACACTGTGCCGACCCCCACCGCATAGCGGCCGCCGGTGGTCGCGATGAGGCCACGGATCAGCTCAAAGCACGAGGGGACGGTCTTGGTGATCTCGATCGTGCGCACGCCGCCTTCGACGGCCGACAGGCAGGCCTGGAAGCCCGCGTCTGCATCCGTCGTGCGCAGGACGCCGCACAGGCGGTTGGGAAATATCTCGTCGATGGTCCGCACAGCCGTCGAGATTATCCCCGGAACCGGAACGCCGCCCCACCATGGCTCGTGGTCTCAGTACACTGGTACATACGTATGACAGGTGCCACCGCGACCGAGAGCACCCGGGACCAGATCATCCACGCAGCCGCGGACTCGCTGCTCGAAAACGGCTACTCCGGCACGAGCGTCCGGGCCATCGCCTCCAAGGCCGGCGTGGCGATCGGCAACCTCCAGTACTGGTTCCCCACCAAGTCAGAGCTCCTGGTCGAGGCATGGCGCTATCTCACCGCGCGCTCGGTCGAGGAGCTGCGGCGGACCCTCAACCAGCTCACCGACCCCCTCGAGGTTCTGGAGATCGGTGTCGAGTCCTTGTGGGATTCCCTGCGGCGCCTCGGCGACGTGCAGCTGGCGGCATTCGATCTCCTCGTTCAGGCGCCGCGCACGGAGCGTTTGCGCGCCTATCTGCCCGAGCTCTTCACCCGGTATCGCGAGGTGATCCAGGAGCAGCTCGACAGGCTCGAGGAGGACGGCCGCGTCCGGCTCACGGTGCCGCGCGAAGTGCTCGTCCCGCTCGTGCTCAACACGGTCCTCGGCTTCGGGCTCTATTACGTCGTCACCCGCGACGACGAGTCGTGCCTGCGAGCCCTGTCAGCTTTCCGCCAGCTCGCGGCCACGCTCGTGGAACCGGTGCCATGAGCACGGCGGTGATCGATCGCGAGCTCGGGCGGCTCGAGAGCCTGTGGGCGGACGGCTTGTCCGAAGCCTATCGGTCATACCTCTCCGCGACGAGCGCCTACGAGCCGGCGGCCCAGCCCAGGCTGGCGCTGGCGGCGGCGCTGGTCGAGGTCGGGATCCGGCTCCAGGGCCTCGGCGGCCGGGCCGCCGCTCCGCCAACGCTCCTCATGGGCGACCTGTGCCTGGCCCGCTCGTCGCGACTGCTGGCCGATGTGGCGCCGCAGCAAGTGCAGGTGGGGTTTGCATCCGCGATCGAGGCCATGGCGTCGGCCGCCGCGGCGGGCGATCCTGCGCCCGCAGCCCGTGACCTGCTCCTGCGCGCGCTCGAGGCGGGGCGATGAGGGGCGGACGGCTGAGGTTCGAAAGCCGGAAGAGCACCGAGTTCATCGACATCACCGAGCGCCTGCGTGAGGAGATCCGGCGGAACGGGCTGGTGGAGGGCCGGATTCACATCCAGTCGCTGCACACGACTGTCGGGCTTGCGGTGAACGAGAACGAGCCGCTGCTCCTGCGCGATTTCGAAACCATGCTCGAGCGGGTGGCGCCTGAAGGCGCGAGCTACGAGCACGATGACTTCACGCGGCGCGTGGACGTCGCCACTGACGAGCCGGTCAACGGGCACGCGCACTGCCGGCAGATGCTGCTGACCGCGTTTGCCACGCTGCTCGTCGAGGAAGGGGAGCTCGTGCTCGGCCGGTGGCAGTCCGTCTTTGCCGTCGAGCTGGACGGCCCCCGCCGCCGCCAGGTAGCAGTTCAGCTGGAGGGCGATTTCGCCCCCCTCCGCGAGAGGCAGATGCGCGAGCCCTCCGAGACGCTGGTCGAGCTGGAGCTTCTGCGCCAGCTGCTTGTCGACCCGGAGCCGGTGGCGGCGCCGATGCGGCGTTTGGTCGAAGCCGGGGGCAAGCGCCTGCGCCCGCGATTGGTGCAGCTCACAGCCGGCGTCGGTCCTCGGCACGATGCTCTGCGGGCAGCCGGCCTCGCCGCAGCCGTCGAGCTCCTCCACAACGCAACCCTCATCCACGACGATTACGTGGACGAGAGCACGCACCGCAGGGGACGCCCGACCGTGGCGGCAGCCGAAGGACCGGAGCGGGCGATCGCGGTCGGCGATTACTACTTCGCCAAGGCGACCAGGCTCATAGCGGAGATCGGCAACCGCGACGTCACGTCCACCGTCGCAGAGGCTCTCGAGGCCATATGCGCGGCGCAGATCGACGATGTCGCGCTCCGGGGAGCTTATCCGGGCGACCACGCCTCGTATCTGAAGGTCGTGCGCGGCAAGACCGCCGCGCTTTTCGCCGCAGCCTGTGCCTGCGGCGCCCAGCTGTCGGAAGCTGAGCCCGAGATGGTCGACGCCCTGCGCCGTTACGGAGACCTGGTCGGCGTGGCGTTCCAGATGGTCGATGACATGGTCGACTTCAGCCCCACCTCGGGCAAGCCCGTCGGGCTCGACATCCGGCAGCGTGTCGTCTCGCTACCACTCATCTATGCGGCCGAGGACCGCGCCGTCGGCCCGGAGGTTCGCCGCCTGCTCGCGGGCGCGCTGGGCGACGAAGAGGTCGGCCGCGTCGCCGAGCTGGTCATGTCGAGCGACGCCCTCAGCCGCGTGCGAGCCGAGGCGCAGTCGTTGGTCGACGCCGCGGTCGAGGAGCTCGAGAAGGTCGAGCTGGATGGCCTGCGGCCGACACTCATCGGCCTCGCCCGCTCCGCGGTCGACCGCATCTCCTAAGCTCGGCGGCCGCGGATGATCCCCACGGTGCCGAAAGACAGTCCGACATAGCGCACATCGGTCCATCCGGCGCTCATCGCCATGGCGCCGAGCTCTCCCGGCGTCCGGTACGAATCGACCGTGTCGCTGAGGTACCGGTACGCCTTGGGCTGGCCCGAGATCGCCCCCCCGACGGCGGGCAGCACCGTACGCAGGTACAGACGGTAAGCTCCGCCGACCAGTCCCGTGGGCGGCCGCACGAACTCGAGCACGACCATGTGCCCGCCGGGCTTGACCACGCGCATCATCTCGCGCAGGCCGCGCACCGGGTCGGCCAGGTTGCGCAACCCAAAGGCGATGGTGGTGGCGTCGAAGCCCGCCTCCGCGAACGGCAGGTTGAGGGCGTCGCCCTCCAGAAAAGCAATTCCCGGATGGTCGCGGCGCGCCACCTCCAGCATCTGAGCGCTGAAGTCGAGGCCTACGACCCGGCCGCCAGGTCCGGCGGTCCGGGCCAGCACCGCCGTGAGCTTGCCCGAGCCGCAGGCAACGTCCAGCGCCGATCCGCCCGCTTCGATCCCCGCCTCCCTTGCCGCACGTCGCCGCCAGCCCGCATCCGTGCCGGCCGAGAGGACGGTATTGACCCGGTCGTAGCGTCCGGCGATGCGGTCGAACATCGACCGCACGGCCTGCGGATCTCGCTCAGACAGGGGTCGGTGTCCCGATTGCTAAACCCGCTGCCAGATCGATGCGATGCCCTGGCCCACCCCGATGCACATCGTCGCCAGGCCGTACTCCGCGTCGCGATGCACCATCTCCCTCACGAGCGTCCCCACCAGGCGCGCCCCGCTGCTGCCCAGCGGATGGCCGAGGGCGATCGCCCCGCCGTTGACGTTGACCCTGTCTTCGTCGAGGCCAAGCAGCCGCACACAGGCGAGGGATTGGGAGGCAAATGCCTCATTCAGCTCCACGACGCCGATGTCGGACGCCTTGAGCCCGGCCTTCTCGAGCGCTTTCAAGGACGCCGGTACCGGTCCGATGCCCATGTAGTCGGGATGCACTCCGGCGGGAGCGGCCGCCACCAGGCGGGCGAGCGGCCGCAGGCCGCGCTCGCCGGCGGCCGAGTCAGACATCAGCAGCAGCGCGCTCGCGCCGTCGTTCAGCGGCGACGAGTTACCTGCCGTGACCGATCCGTCCTGGGCGAATGCAGGCCGGAGCCGGGCGAGCGCCTCCAGCGATGCGTCTGGCCGCGGCCCCTCGTCGGCGGTGATCCGAAGAGGTTCGCCCCTGCGTTGAGCGACCTCGATGGGAACGATCTCTTCGGCCAGCCTGCCCGACTGCTGCGCCGCGACGGCGCGCTGGTGGCTGCGCAGCGCGAAGGCGTCCTGGTCCTCACGCGAGATCTCGTACTTCTGGGCCACCCGCTCGGCGGTCTCCCCCATCTGCAGGGTCCCGTACAGCTCGGCCATCCTGGGGTTCACCAGCCTCCAGCCGAGGGCTGTGTCGTATGCGGTCTGCGGGCCGCGCGGATAAGCGCCGTCCGGTTTCGGCATCACCCACGGTGCACGGGTCATGCTCTCGACTCCGCCGGCGATTACGACGTCAGCTCCGCCGGACTGGATCTCGCGCGCGGCGGCGATCGTCGCCTGCATGCCCGAGCCACACAGCCGGTTCACGGTCTGGCCCGGCACGTCCACCGGGAAGCCGGCCAGCAGGAGGCCCATGCGGGCAACGTTGCGGTTGTCCTCGCCCGCCTGGTTGGCGCAGCCCATGATCACGTCCTCGACCTCCGAAGGCCTGACGTGGGCGCGCTCGCAGACCTCCTTCAGCACCATCGCGGCAAGATCGTCGGGCCGCACGTCCTTCAACTGGCCGCCATAGCGGCCCATCGGCGTCCTGGCGGTCGCGACGACGACAGCCTGCCGGAGGTCAGCCACTACTTCTTCGTGTTCCGCCTGGCGAGAAATGCCTGCACGCCGTCCGCGAACTCCCGGCTGGCGGCCTGGGACTCCTGCAGGTATGACTCGAACTCAAGCGCCTCTTCGTAGCTCGATTCGAGCGCGTGGTTGACGGCGCGCTTGGCCGCAGCCATCGCCTGTCTCGGCTGCGCGGCCAGCTGGTTCGCCAGCTCGCGAACCTCCGCCTCGAGGCGCTCCGCGGGGACCAGCCTGTTGATGACGCCGAGACGGTGAGCGTCCACAGCCTGCAGGGGCTTGCCCGTGAAGAACATCTCGTAGGCGACGCCCGTACCGGCCAATCGCGGAAGGAGCCAGCTCACGCCCCCGTCAGGCGCCAGGCCGATGTTGACGAACGCTTCGAGAATGTATGCCTCCGGAACGCCAATCCGCATGTCGCAGGCCAGCGCATAGCTCGCACCGATGCCGACGGCCGGGCCGTTCAGCGCGGCGATCACCGGCTTGGGCATCGTGCGCAGGCGGGTGAGCATCGGCATGTACTCGGTGCGCAGGACGTTGCCGACGTCCTCCGGTGTCCGCATGCCCCCCTCGCCCACCATCTCGGTGACGTCGGCGCCAGAGCAGAAGGCCCGCCCAGAGCCCGTGAGGACGACGACGCGGACCGCCTCGTCGCGCTCGGCCTGCTTGATCGCCTCGCCGAGCTGGTGGCGCGTCAGGGCGCCGATCGCATTCATCTTCTCGGGCCGGTCGAGGCGGATCCAGCCGACCCCGCCCTCGACATCCAATTTGACGTGCTGCTCGACCCCAGTCGCCATATTCACCGTCCTTTGAACACGCCCTTTCGCTTCTCGAGGAATGCGTGCATGCCTTCCTTCTGGTCCTCCGTCGAGAACAGGAAGTAGAAGTTCTTGCGCTCCGCGGAGAGTCCTTCCGACAGCGGTGACTCGAACGCTCTGAGCACCGATTCCTTGGCCATGCGCAGCGCGAGTGGAGGTTTCTCCGCCAGCTGCCGGGCCAGCCGCCTGGCGATCTGCACGGTCATCTCGGCCGGGACGACCCTGTTCACGAGCCCGAGCTCGTACGCGCGTTGCGCCGGGATGGGGGCGCCCATGAGCATCGCCTCCATCGCGACGTACTTGCCCACGGTGCGCGGCCAGCGCTGGGTCCCGCCGGCGCCGGGGATGATGCCCAGGTTGATCTCGGGCTGGCCGAACCGCGCTGTATCGCCGGCGATGATCAGGTCGCACATGAGGGCCAGCTCGCAGCCGCCTCCCAGCGCATAGCCGTTGACCGCCGCGATCAGCGGCTTGCTGAAGGCGGCGATTCCCGCCCACCGGCCGGTCTGATCGCGACGCAGCTGCTCGACCGCACTGCGGTCTGCCATGTCGGCGATGTCGGCCCCGGCGGCGAAGACGCGGGAGCCGCCGGTTAGCACCACCGCGCGGACGGTTTCGTCAGCGTCGAGCTCCCCCAGGGCGATGTTGACCTCTTTGATGAGGTCGGGGCTGAGCGCGTTCAAGACCTTCGGCCGGTTGAGCGTCAGCGTGGCCACGGGAGCTTCGATTTCGAGCTGGATGTGCTCGTAAGCCATCGCGGCTATCATCGGCCATATGGGTTCCTTAACGCTCCGCGACTCCCTGGGCAGAGTTGCGGATGACCTCCGGATCTCGATCACAGACCGCTGCAACTTCCGCTGCATCTACTGCATGCCGGCCGAGGGCTTGAAATGGCTGAAGCGCGACGACATCTTGCGATTCGAGGAGATCTCGCGCCTGGCGCGCATCTTCGTCGAGCGCTACGGCGTGCGCACCATCCGCATCACCGGCGGCGAGCCTCTCGTGCGGATCAAGGTCGAGGAGCTGATCGGGATGATCAACGCGATCGACCCGACGCTCGATATCACCATGACCACCAACGGCGTGCTCCTGCGCGACAAGGCCGAAGCGCTCCAGAAGGCGGGTTTGAAGCGCATCAACATCTCGCTCGACACGTTGAACATGGAGCGCTTCCACGAGATCGCGCGGAGCGACCAGTTCAAGCGGACGATGGACGGCATCGAGGCCGCGCGCGAGGCGGGGTTGTGGCCGATCAAGCTGAACATGGTCGTCATGAAAGGACGCAACGACGATGAGGTCGTCGACTTCGCGAGGCTCGCGCGAGAGAAGGGCTACGAGGTGCGCTTCATCGAGTTCATGCCCCTCGATGGGGACAACATCTGGACCAACGAGCAGGTCGTGCCGAGCCTGCGCATCCAGGAGCAGATCGAGGATCTGTTCCCCCTGGTCGCCGTGAACGATCCCCGGCCGGGGCCTGCGACCAAGTTCAAGTTCGCCGACGGAGCGCCGGGCGGGATCGGCTTCATCTCGTCGGTCAGCCAGGCGTTCTGCACATCATGCAACCGCATCAGGCTCACGGCCGAAGGCGGCCTGCGCACCTGCCTCTTCTCGCTGACCGAGACTCCGCTGCGGGACCTGATGCGATCTGGCGTGTCAGACGAGCATCTCGGCAGGGCCATCGAGACCGCGGTCTGGCGCAAGGAGGAGGGTCACCTCATCAACCAGCCGGGCTTCATCAAGCCGGCCAAGTCGATGTCCCAGATCGGCGGCTGAGCCTCTGATTGCAGCGACCTGAGGAAGCCCAGCGGCCGTTCACCGTCACGGAGCTCGCGAGCGAGATCCGGCGCGAGCTGCGCCCGCTGACCGCCCTGCTCGTCAAAGGCGAGGTGAGCGGCATGAAGCAGGGCTCCAGGGGCCACTACAGCTTTGCCATCCGCGACGGGCAGAGCCTGATCAACGCCTTCATCTATGCGGACGATGCGCGGCGGGTGACGTCGCTGCCCGAGGACGGCCAGGTCTTCATCTTCCGCGGGCGCGTGGACTTCTGGACGCAATACGGAACGATCCGGTTCATTGTCGACCAGGTCGAGTTCGACGACGTCGGCAAGCTGCGCGCGCGTCTCGAAGACTTGAAGCGCCGCCTCGAAGCCGAAGGCGCATTCGCTCCGGCGCGCAAGCGAGCTCTGCCATTCCTCCCGCGAGCGGTGGCCCTGCTCACGTCGCCGACCGGCGCGGTGATCCACGACCTGCAGGAGACGATCTGGGAGCGATATCCGAACATGGGCGTGGTCGTCTATCCCGTGCAGGTTCAGGGCGCCGCGGCGCCGATGAGCGTGGCGCGCGCCCTCAGGCGCTGCAACCAGGACAACCTGGCCGACGTGATAGTGCTGGCGCGTGGCGGCGGCAGCTTCGAGGAGCTGTACGCATTCAACACCGAGCTTGTCGCGCGGGCCATCCTCGAGTCGCGACTGCCCGTGGTGACCGCCCTCGGGCACACATCGGACCGCACGGTCGCGGACCTGGTCGGCGACGCCGAGTGCCGCACGCCAACCGAGGCGGGAGCCCGCGTCGTGCCCAAAAAGTCCGACCTGGTCGCGCAGCTGCGAGAGCGCGGACGCCGGATGGATCGCGAGATCGCCCAGCGCCTGGCGCGGGAGCACGAGCGGCTGGCCGTCAAGAGGCAGCGAATGCTGCAGATTCTGCCGGCCCTGGTGCGCCAGCGCAGCGATCGGCTGATGCGAGCCGGGCAGGCGCTGGGCCGGTTGAGCCCCATGGCCCAGGTGGCACGGCGCGAAGAGGCGCTGCGAGAGCGCGCGAGGCGCCTGGGCGGGGCGGCCCAAGCCCGTTTGACCCGCAGCCGCAACTCGCTTGCCTCGCGCCGCGCGGTGGACCGGCTCGAGCGGGCTCTCGCGGAGCGCTTCGCCGCGGCCACGCGCGGCCTGGACCATCGCCGGCAGCGCCTGGTCGCCCTGAGCCCCGACGCGGTGCTGTCGCGCGGCTACAGCATCACGCAGGACGCCGAATCCGGCGCCGTGCTCCGAGCCGCCACGAGCACCTCGAACGGTCGCAAGCTGCGGATCCGGCTGGGCGCCGGCCGCCTGGGCGCGCGCGTCGAGGAGATTGAGCCATGAGCCAGGACCTCACCTACGAACTGGCACTCGAGAAGCTGGACGAGAAGCTGAAGCTGCTGGAGGACGGCGAACTTTCGCTCGAGGCCGCCCTGCAGGCCGTGGACGAGGCACGGGTCTACCTGAAGGTCTGCACCGAGCGGCTCGAAGCAGCGCGCAAGAAGATCGAGGTCAGGGCCGAGCCCGAAACCGGCGAATAGCCGGTCTGCCGAGCATGACGCTCTCTCCGAGAGGATAGAGAGAAGGCTATTCCATGGCCGCGCCGGCGGCCTCCTCAGGCCTGGTCTCGGCGTGGGGCGCTGCGATCTCCAGCTTCTCATCCATCGCGCGCAGCCGCTGGCTGAGGTTCTTGACGAACTCGAGCAGAACCTCAGGGTGTTCGTGGACGATGGCCTGCATCCGGTCACGGCGGAGCACCCGCACGGTCGTATCGGCGTTCGCCTGGGCGGCGGCGGACCTCGGCTGCTCGTCGAAGACCGACATCTCCCCGACCACCTTGCCGATCCCGAGCGTCGCCAGCGTCACCTGGTGGCCGTCGTGGTCGAGGTGGATGCGGATCTCGCCCTCGATCACCACGTAGAGCTCGGCCCCGACGTCGCCCTTGCGGAAGATGGGCTCGCCTTTGGCGTAGCGCCGCGTCACCATCAGGCGGTCGATGCTCGCCAGCTGCTCCAGGGTAAGCGTGCTGAAGAGAGGCACCCGCTTCAGCGCGATGAGTTCTTTCATGTGTTCATCGAGTCCGTTCGACGCGGCCTGCGCCGTCTCTCGGACCCATTTGTCGGGGTGATTTGCCAGCGACTCGAGCTCGGCACGCGACAGAGCACGCGCCACGACAGGGTCGAACGACTCTGGCTCGAGGAGCTGCGCAAGCGGTCCGGCAAGCCAGCCCGGGCCGAAGTTTATCAATGTTTCCAGCGCCTCCACCCGCGTGCTCGACAGATCCGAGTGAAGCCCTCGCTCGACCGTTGCAAAGCCCCGCTTACCGTGCAGGGCGCGCATCGCGGCCAGCCCGGAGTCGACCGCGTTGCTCACGTGATCGTCGAGCCCGATTCGCAACAGGGCATAGCCGGCCGCCTCGTCACCATCCATCCGCCGCACCGCGCCGCCGACTCGAGCTGACAGCCGTGCCAGCGCAACGGCGCCCGCGAGCTGCTCTTCTAGATGGGCGCGCGCCCGTCGAAAAAGCTCTGGCCGCCCGCTTCGGACCAGGGCCTCAACGGTGGCGACCGACGTCTCATCGCGCGCGATGAGGAGCGGCAGCGTCAGCAGCAGCGCGTCCGGTGACTGCGCAGCCATGGCCTCGGCGGCCAGTCGCCGCACGTCTCGGTCGCCGCTCGCAAGCCCGTCGGCGAGCGCCTCGGCGTAAACCTGCGCATGCTCCGGCGAAGGCGTCCAGCGCAGCGCCTGGCGGAGGGCCTCCCGCCTCACCTCAACGTCCGCGTCGCGAAGTCGCGCGATGAGGGCCTCCGCGATCCCGGCGACCTCGCCCTTGAGCTTGGCGAAGCTGCGCAGCGCCTCCATGCGGACCCTGGGCGATGGGTCGCCCAGCGCCTCGCGAATGGCGTCCGGGGCGCCGATGAGCGCGGCCGCCCAGACCGCAGCGGACCGCTGCTCCGCGTCGTCGGAGTGCCGCAGGTCGCGCATCACGTCATCGGCCGGCCCCCAGCGCTCCTTGCTCAGCAACCCCGCGACCACCGCGGCGGCCCGCACCCAGCCGTCCGGGTCCAGCCGGGCCGCGTCCAGCTGCTCGGCCGACACCCGATCCGGCGGGGCGAGCTGGTAGGCGAGCCGGCGCACGACCGGGTCGGGCGAGGCCAGCAGCTCGGGGAGCATGGCGGTGAACGTGTCAGGCGACGCCTTGCCGAGAGCGGCAGCCGCAAACTGCCGCGCCTTGTCGTCCGCGCCGCGGATATAGCCCTGAAGCTCGGCGATCTGCAGCGTGTTCGGGCGCCCGAGCGCCTGGGTGAAGTCAGCCAGGCTCAGGGCGTGCGTGCGGAGCCGCTGGTAGATCGCATCGACATAGAGGCCGCGAACCCGGATCGCGGCGACGATGAAAAGGATCGCGACGACCAGTCCTAGCAACGCCAGAACCTCGACGCTGGCGATGATGGCGCGCTGCGCCAGCAGGAGGAGCAGACCGCTCACCACGGCCGAGCCGGGAAGCACAGCGTTCTCGAGCAGGAGCTTCAACCTCGGCCCGACCTGGGCGGGCAGCGCCGCTCCGAGGACGGTCTGGGCGGGATCGTCCAACCCCGTCTGCAGGCCGTTGCGAACGATGAACAGCACGAGGGCGGTGGCGAGCATCGGGTTGATCGCGACCGCGGCGAACCCGATCAAGGTGAACACTGGAAGGAGCGTGATCGCGTTCTTCACGCCCAGCTTGTCGAGGACCCAGGGCGTGACGAAGAGGCTCACCACCAGCTGCACGACATAGCTCGCGAGCCAGGCGTTGCCAATCAGGATGGTGAGCGCCTGGAGGTTGTTGTGAGTCGCCCCGACGAAGATGACCGCGACCAGGTAATCGCCGACACGGCTCGCCACCTGCGTGACCAGCGCCAGCAGGAGCAGCGCGAGGACCAGCCGGTTCCGAGTGGCGTAGCTGAGCGCTCCCTTCAGGACCGCGACGACCCCGTGGCGGTTCCGCTCCGCGACGTGGTCGGCGAGGAACTCGTCGACCTCGTCGACGAATGCCGGCCGGAATAGAGTGCGCTCGAGCCCGACCGACATCATCGCGCTCACAGCCGAGCCGAACGACCAAACGAAGATCAGCGGCTCGGTGGCGTAGACGGCGACCAGCGTCGTCGTGAGGCCGGCCAGGATGTAGCCGATGCTCGACCCGGCCGCGATGACCGGGAAGACTCGCTTGCCCTCCAGCAGGTTGAAGTGCTGGCCCACGAAGCTCCAGAAGTGCAGCATCACGAGCTCGAACGCGACTGAATACACGACGTAGGCGGCGAAGGCGACGGTCGCGTCCTCGTGCAAGGCGTAAGCGATGTAGACCCCCACCGCGGCGACCGCATTCGCGACCAGGGTGATGCGGAACGCCCGACCCACGCCGAAGCGCCGCGTCACCGCGCCCTGGAGCACGACCATCGGCCAGACCGCGACCGCCAGGATGATGAAGAAGAGCGGGTAGGCCTGTGGCCCCGCCTTGTTGAGGAAGATCGACTGGGCCGCGCTGAACGCTGTGTACATCGCCCAACCGAGGACGATCGCGAAGCCGGCCACCTGCAGCGTGCGGTTGAGCTCCGTGCGCCTCACGTGGAGCAGCTTGGCCAGCAAGGGGGACATGGCCTCCTGCCGCAAGTACGAAGGCTGTCTCCGATCGAGCATCACCGAGCTCCTAGGACGTCAGGTTTGCTGGACGCTGGCGATCTTCTCGAGGGCCGCGATCCGTTCCTCGATCGGCGGGTGCGTGTCGAACAGGTGGTTGAAAAAGCTGCCGTGATGCTCCGTCGGATTGTCGATCATCATCGCCGCCACGGCATGGTTGAACTTCTCGGGCGGCTTGTCGTTCTGGGCGATCTTCTTCAACGCGCTGATCAGGCCCACGGGATTGCGAGTGAGCTCCACCCCGCTGACGTCGGCTAGAGATTCGCGCTGGCGGGACAGGGCGAGCTGCATCAGGGGTCCGACCAGGAAAGCGATGACCGTGAAGATGATCCCGATTGCGAAGACGACCAGCACCGCTCGTTCGTCGCGGCTGCGAATCCGCCATGCGCCATTCCAGTACATGCTCGCGATGAGCGCGGCGAGCCCGATCATCGTCGTGACCACGAGCAGAAGCCGCACGTCGAAATTCTTGATGTGGCTCATCTCGTGGGCGAGGACGCCCTCGAGCTCCTCGCGGTTCATCATCTGCAGGAGTCCCGTTGTGACGGTCACCGCCGCGTGGTTGGGGTCGCGGCCCGTCGCGAACGCGTTCGGACTGGGGTCATCGATGACATAGACCTTCGGCATGGGAACACCGTCGCCGATGGCAAGCGTCTGGACGATGTTGTAGAGCGGCTGAAACTGGCCCGGGTCCGCTTCCCGCGCGCCCGCCGCCGCCAGAACCGTCGAAGCGCCGAAATAGTACGAGAACAACGCCGCGCCGATGCCGAGGAGCAGGAGGAGGACGGCGCCCGCGATGGCTCCGCCGGAGCCGTATCCGAGATACCCGATGAGCAGTCCGGCGAGCACCCAGATGGCGAGAAAGCCGATGATGATGAACACGCTCTTGCGCTTGTTGCGCGCGATCTGGTGGTACACGGTTAACCAGGTTGACGGTTGGGCTTCTTGATGGTGTCCCTCAGTCGTTCGGCGGCGTAGCGACCCCAGATCTGCGCCCACACCAATCCGTTGCCGAAGGCGGAGACGTCCTCGGAGTGATGCTTGTAGTGGTAGGTCCACATGGCGCGATGGCGCTCGTACTGCCGCCGCCTGCTCTCCTCCACGCTGATCTGCGGCACGTGATGGGTCGCTGTCGCCGACGGCAGGTAGAACACTTTCCAGCCGCCCAGCTTCAAGCGGTAGCAGAGGTCGACGTCCTCGCCCGACATGAAGTACCGCGGGTCGAAAAAGCCGACGCGGTCAAGAGCCGCGCGCCGGAGCATCAGGCAGGCGCCCGTGCCGGCGTCCATCTCGTGAACGTCGGTTTCCGGAACGTGGCCCATGTTGTAGCGGCCGAAACGCGGGCTCTTCGGAAACAGCCTGTCCAAGCCCACCGTCCGGTAGAAAAGGGTGCTAGGGATCGGGAACGAGCGGCGGGCATCGGGGTCGAGGCGGCCCTTCGGCAACACCACGCGCGGTCCGACGGCGCCCGCGTCGGGTCGCGTCAGCAGGAAGTCGGCCAGCCGGCCCACGCACTGCGGATCGACTGTCACATCCGGGCTCAGCAGCAGCACGAACCGGCCCTGGCAGCGCTCGAGCCCGATATTGGCGGCCCGCCCATACCCCAGGTTCTTCGGCTGCGCGAGGACGGTGACCTGCGGGAGCTCGTCCGTGACCGCCGCAGCCGAGCCGTCGGACGAGTCGTTGTCCACCACGACGGCCTCGACCGGAACGTCGGCGCTGGAGAAGAAGGCGTGCAGCGACTGCAGGAGCCGGTCTTTGGCGTTGTGGCTCACGACCAGAGCAGAGACGATCGGCTTGGCGGGTTCAGGCATCCGAATTGATTATCCCCGGCCGGCGCCGCCGGACGCGCCGTCCCAGGGACGCACAACTACAATGCCCCGGAGTGGAGACCGGGGCGCGGATGGGTCTCGGTCGCCGCATGGCTCAGCTGAGGCAGAACCGGCTGATCCGCCAGAACGCGGTGCTGTTCGCCGGCGGGCTGGTCGCCGGGATCGGCGGATTCGTCTACCACGCGATCGCCGGACGGGTCCTGGGGCCCGCCACCTACGGGCAGGTCGCGTTCCTCATCGCCGTCTACGCCGTGGGCACCGCACCCGCTCTGATCCTGATCGTGGTCCTGGCGCGCTACACCGCCCACCTGGTCGCTCGCGCCGATGCGGGCGTGCGTTCGCTCCTGGGCCGCACGGTCCGCCTGATCACCATCCCGTGCCTTGCCGCTGTGCTGCTGACTGCACTGTTCGCGAGGCCGGTGGCTGCGTTCGAGCACCTTGGATCGCCCATCCCCGTTCTCATTCTCGGTTTCTCGATCGCCCTGGTCTGGCAGGTGGCGATCCCTCGAGGCATCCTCCAAGGCTTGCAGAGGTTTCCAGCCCTGTCGATCAACCTGTCGCTCGAGGCGATCGTGAGGGTGACGCTGGTCTTCGCCTTGCTGCGCGCCGGGTACGCGGTGTCGGGCGCGATGGCGGCCGTCTTCATCGGTCTGTCGGTTTGCTTTTTCCTCGGCCTGTACTCTCTGCGCGACCATTTTCGCCGGAGCGCCGCACGGGTTCGCCTGCGAGTGATGGCGGGTTTCTCGTTGACCGCGGCGGCCGGCATCATCGGGGTGCAGATCCTCTACAACCAGGACGTGATCCTCGCGGAGCATTACCTGAGCAGCCACGATGGCGGGATCTACGGCGGGCTCAACAAGATCGGGACGATCCTTTACTTCCTGACCATCAGCGTCAGCCAGGTCCTGTTCCCGCGCGTCGTGGAAGCGGTGGCCAAGGAGCAGCACCCGGGCCGGCTCCTGCTGGCGTCCGCCGGCATCCTGACCGCCCTCGGGGCCGGCGCGCTGGTCGTCTTCGCCGCGGTGCCGTGGCTGGTCGTCTACGTCCTGTTCGGGTCCGGCTTCAGCGACGCCATCCCATATGTCGTGCCTGTCGGCCTCATCGGCCTCGCGCTGTCGCTCGACAACCTGCTGGTCCAGTTCTTCATGGCGGTGCACGACAAGGTGTTCATGCCGATCCTGGCGCTGGGGGTCGTGGTGGAAGGGGTGCTGATCTTCCTGTTCCACGCGCACGTGGGCCAGGTCGTGCTGGACGTGCTCGTCGCCCTGCTGGGCCTGCTCGTGCTCCTGAGCGTGCGCTGCTACCTGCTGCTGCCGACGCTGCATGCCGACAGCGTGGCCGACGAGCAGCCGGCGCTCTAAAGCAAATAAGCCCCGTGGACCTTGCGGCCCGCGGGACTTATTAAAACGCTCGGCAACGACCTACTCTCCCATCGGGTTACCCCGACAGTACCATCGGCGCTGGAGGGCTTAACTACCGTGTTCGGAATGGGAACGGGTGTCTCCCCTCCGCCATGGTCACCGAACGAGGGGAATTATACCGAGATCACGGGCCAAGCCGGCTGACGATGCGCGGATTGGAGGTTGGGACCTACCTCGTTCGGCGGCGCCGGGCGCGCAGGCTCTTGATCTTGCGAGCCTCCGCGGGCGGCACATAGTGCGCACGCCGCCGCATCTCGCGCACGAGCCCCTGCTCCTGCACCTTGCGGCGGAACTCCCGAAGGGCCTGCTCGAACTCCTCGGGATCCTTGACGACTATGCGCACAACCCGTCAAGGATACCGATCCCGCGCGGGCGGTGTTCTGTTGGCGCCCTACTCCAGGACGTCTGAACGCAGGGTGCGCATGACGGCGATCACCGCGAACGCCAGGCCGTACAGCCCGATCACGGTCAGCGCATGCGTCCCGTCGACCGGCAGAAGCGGCGCGGCGAAGGCGGGCCGGGCATGGTGGCCGGGCTCGATCAGACCAAGGACGACGTTCAGGTTGGGCCCCAGGAGGTATCGGGTGATGTCCAGCCAGGGATGGTCCTGGCGCGTGATCCGAGCCCCGAGAGCGAGCAGGATCGTGACGAAGTTGTCGACCGGAAAGAACGCCAGCGAGGCCGCCATCGCAAATGCCAGGGAGCGCCCGATGGCAGTCGCCGCGGCGGCCATGAGGATCGCGATCGACATGCTCATGCCCTGGACCAGCGCCCAGTAGCCGAGGTCGTGCCAGAACTCGCTGGGCAGGTGCTGGATCGGGCCCAGGCCGCCTGCCCAGCTGTCGACCAGGATCGCGATCATCGAGCCGGCCACGATCAGATAGCCGGCCAGCAGCACGGCGCCGACGACGGCCATGGTGAGCATCTTCGCCAGCAGGAAGCGAAAGCGCCCAGTGCCGCGCGCGTAGATGATCCGGATCGTGCCTGACGAGTATTCCATCGCGAAGAGTCGCGAGCCGACGATCAGAATGAAGATGCCCGATCCGATCTGGAAGATCGTGCCAAAGATGTCGCGGGCGTTGAAGAAAAAGCCTGTCGGATCGAGCGTCAGCTGGCGGCGCACGCTGTCGGAGCTCGTGATCCCGAGGACGATGACCGCCAGCAAGATCAGCGAGCCCGCGAGCATCAGCCAGATGCTGAGCTGCCGCGAGAGCTTGACCGCCTCGCCTTTGACAATGCCGAAGAAACGAGGTCGGGCCGCGACCATGCTCACCGATCGCCTCCGGTGAGACTCAGGAAGATGTCCTCGAGGTCCTGCTGGCGCTCGCTCACCGAGTCGGGCATCTGGCCGTTCTCGACCAGGAACCTGATCAGGTTGCGGCCCTTGCCTTCCGGCGCCTTGGTGACCACAACCCCATCCTCGACGCGCGCCTCGGCGCCCCACGGCTGCCGCCGGAGAACCGCGACCAGGTCGGCCGGCGAGTCGACCTTGACAGCGAACTCGCCGGACGATTGCAGCAGCTCATGCACTGGCGCGACCTTGATGAGCTTGCCGTGGTTGATGATCGCCACTCGCGTACAGATCTGCTGCACCTCGGTGAGGACGTGGCTGGAGATGAAAACGGTCTTGCCCTGCGCTGAAAGGTCGCGGAGCAGGTCGCGCATCTCGACGATGCCCGCCGGATCGAGCCCGTTCGCCGGCTCGTCGAGGATCAAAAGATCGGGGTCGTTGAGCAGCGCGATGCCGAGGCCCAATCGCTGCTTCATGCCCATCGAGTAGGTTCTCACGCGGTCGCGGTCGCGGCCTTTGAGGGCGACGATCTCGAGCACCTCGTCGATGCGCCTTTCGGGCACGCCGCCCAGCACGTCACCGATTGCTCGCAGGTTGTCCCGACCCGACATGTAGCCGTACAGCGCCGGCGACTCGACGAGCGCGCCGACCCTGGGGAGCACCTCCGAGCGGTGCGCGCGGACCTCGTGGCCGAGGATCTCGACCGAGCCCGCGGTCGGCGTGATGAGTCCAAGGGCCATCCGGATCGTGGTGGTCTTGCCGGCGCCGTTCGGACCCAGGAAGCCGAAGAGCTCGGAGCGATCGATCTGCAGGTCGAGGCGGTCGACGGCCAGGCGCTTCCCATACGCCTTGGACAGCGCGAGGGTGCGGATCGCCGGCTGCGCGGTGGCCACCTAAGCTAAGCACCGCGCAAGCCGGCTTTGTGACAGGAAGCTTCGCGAGGCGCGGCCCCTAGCCGTTGACCCCGCCGAGCGTCACGGTCGAGGTGTGCGTACCGCTCTGGTCGACCCAGGTCACAGAAACCCTGTCCCCAGGCTTGTGCGCCCGGACCGCGGTCCCCAGGTCGTCGATGCTCGCCACGGTGGATCCGCCAACGTTGGTGATCACCGACTGCGGGCTGATGCCCGCATTCGCGGCGGCCCCGCCGGGGACCACCGATTCCACCAGCGCGCCCGAGGTCACGCTGAGCCCGAGCTGCGCGGCCACCTGGGGGTCGAGGGTGCGCGCCGCAACGCCGATGTACCCGACCTGGCCGTAGGTGATGGCGGGGTTCGACTGGCCGGCCCGGATTTCATTGACCACCGTGAGGATGGTGGCCGACGGAATGGCGTACGCCACGTTCGAGGAGGTGGAGCGGAATCCCTGAGCCTCACCGGCCGTGATCATCGCGACGACCTGTCCCGAGGCGTTGACCAGCGGGCCGCCGGAGTCGCCGGGCCAGATGGTCGCGTCAGTCTGGACCATGCCGTTGAGCTGCTCGGATTTGCCGCCACCCTCGCTGGCGGTGATGGTCTGGTCGAGTGCGGTCACGCTGCCGGCGGTGGCCTGCGGCTTGCCACCGTTGCCCAGCGCGTTGCCGATTGCCACGACGGGCTGACCCACCGTCAGTGCCGACGAGCTTCCGAAGGAGATCGTCGGGAGGCCCGAGGCGCCCTCCATCTGGATGACTGCGATGTCGGCGGTCGGGTCGTCGGCGATGACGTGCGCGCTGTACGAGCGGCCGGTGTTGACCACGGTCACCTGGATCGTGGACGACCCGTCGATGACATGGTTGTTGGTGAGCACCTCGCCCGATGACGAGATGATCTGACCCGTCCCGGCCGCCTGGCTGGTCCCCACTGTGGTGTTGATGTCGACGAGGGCTGGATCGACCTTGGCGGCGATCGCCGCCGCGTCGAGGCTGCCCGAGTTGGGCGAGGTCGAGCCGGGATTGGCCGGGTTGATCGGTGATTCGGGGTTCTGGGGCTGCGCGGTCTGCGTGCCCTGCGACGCCGGAGGTTGACCGTTTGACTGCGCGACCGGCGCTCGGTTGTCGATGGCGCGCGCGAGGCTCCAGCCGACGCCGGCTCCCGCGGCGGCGGCGATGACGGCGGCGAGCACGACGCCTGCCGCGATTCGGTGCCACAGCGAATTGTCAGGCGCGGGCGGAGCGGGCGGAGCGGGCGGCATCCACTGGGCGGCGGGTCCGTATGACTCGGCCTGGATCGGGCTCAGCGAGCCCTGCGGCGATGCCGCATCCGGCTCCGTGCGATAGATTCCTTGGTTTTCCATTTCAGACATCTGGGTCAGCCTCCCGTAGACGCTTGATCACGTTTTGTGAGCACAGGATGCCCCCGCATTCTTTGAGGTAGCTCGACGGATCCTTAGGGTTGGCTGAGAAAGCCCACGAGGCCACCAACTCCACGTTAGACCGATCGGACGGGGTTGAGCTCTCCGTGACATCGCGAGTTTTTTGCAGATCGCCCGTAGCTTTCGTTCGCGCGCGGCACTAATCTGGAGGCCACCCCGTCAGGCTAGCCGAGCCGCACTTACGCGTCCTTTGTATAACACTTCGCTTTACAGTTGCAAAGCCACGTTGATGATTCCAAGGCAATTTCACCCCGGATCCGACCCTCGCGGCCACCCGGTTTGAGTGACCGGCGGTGAACCTGGACCCTGAGATCGGGCGGGAGGCCGCCGCACGCCGAGTGCAGGTCTTGATCGTTCAGGACCACCCGCTGCTGGCGTCGGCCATCGCGCGGGTCCTCGAGGGCCAGCAGGGCTTGGCTGTTTCCGGGATCTCCGCCTCGGGCCAGGCGGCAATCGACTCCATGATCAAGATTCGACCCGACGTGGTCCTCATGGACTTCCGCCTGCCCGACATGAGCGGCCCGGTGGCGGCTCGCATGATTCAGAGCCAGCACGCCGAGGCGGCCATCGTGTTCCACAGCGCGGAGGAGTCCGAGGCTGCCCTTCTCGACGCCATCGACGCCGGCGCGATCGCTTATCTGACCAAGGACGCGACCGCCGACCAGATCATCGAGGCCGTGCAGCGTGCGGCGAGGGGAGAGGTCCTCATCCCGGTCGAGCTTTTCGCCCGCGCCATCGCCCGCCAGCGGGCGGCGGTGATACGCAAGCGCGAGCGGGAGCAGCTGCTGGCCGAGTTCACTCCCCGGGAGCTCGACATCCTGCACCTGCTCGCCGAGGGCCTGGACACCGGCGCGATGGCGGACAGGTTGAGCATCGCCCCCCACACCGTCGAGTGGCACGTCCGCCACGTGATCGAAAAGCTGCAGGTGCACTCCAAGCTGCAGGCCGTCATCGCGGCCGCCCGCAAGGGTCTGATCGAGCTCTAGGGAGGGCACCCCAGGCGCCAAGGCCATCCCCTTACAGGGGACCGCCGCAGTGTGCCCCCATGGCGACAAAACCGCCCCCGGGGCGTAGTAACAGCGGTGTGCAACTCCGTCGTGGGCCTCCGCAGGCTCCGGTGCTCGCCGACAATCCGCCGCTTCGGCTGGTCAAGGGAACCGCTGGAGTCGCGTCGAAACACGCGCGTTGGAAGCGTTGGAGGGCGTTGGACTCCTACTCGATCCGTGTCGTGGCCGGCATGTTGCTGGTCTCGATTCCGATCTCAATCGTGCTCGGTTTCATGGTGTCGACATGGAGCTCGCAGAGCAGCATTGATCAGTCGAAGCTGCGCGCACTGACAACAGCGGAGAGCACAGAGGTTCGCATCACGGATTGGGTGGGCGAGCGTCAGGCGGAGCTTCGGACGATCGCGCACTCGCTGATCGGCCATGTATCCGATCCGGCTCTCAATGCCAGGCTGCTCGACGTGGCTCCGCTGCATCCCTCCTTCGACCGGATGCAGGTCTCCGACGCGAACGGCGACGTCGTCGCCTCGACCCAGCCCGGCAACAGCTTTCCGGTGACCACCGTCGAAACTTTGGGGCCCCTCGAGGTGACGGGCTCGGACATCCAGTGGATCCTGACCGCGCCGATCATCGCCGCCGACGGAAAGCCGCAGGGCGTTCTCGGGGCCGATCTCATGACCTCTGAGATCGGGAGGCTGATCAATCCGTATGGGACCGACGCCGCAACCGGTCATGACCAGGAAATCCATCTGATCAACCAGCAGCACCTGCTCTTGTACAGCTCCGACTGGGGAGTCCTGCCCAACGGGAAGGCCCTGCTCGCCAAAGGGTCCTTGAGCATCACGACGGACACAGCGATCTTCAACCAGGCGATCACGTCAGGCGGCGGGTCGACCGAGATGACCGACTACCGGCATCACCAGGTGCTCGCCGGCTTCGAACCGATCCCCAGCCTGCGCTGGTTGGTGGTCGCGTCGATCGACAGGTCGTCGGCGCTCGCGCCGGTGCAGCTGCAGGAGCTGAAGACCTCCTTGGTGCAGGCTCTGAGCACGCTGTTGTTGATCGTGTTCGCCGTGCTGCTCGCGATCCTGTCCACCCGGCCGATCGTCGCTCTGTCGCGCGCCGCCGCGAGCGTCGCGGCTGGCGATCTCTCGCCGCGCGTCACCCTGCGTGGCGGCGGCGAGGTCCGCCAGCTGGGCGACACGTTCAACGCGATGCTCGAACGCCTGGCAGGTGTGCTGTTCCGCCTGAGAGGCGAGGTCGCCGAATCGGCCACGAAGCTTTCGGCGGTCGCAGAGGAGCTTGCGTCGGCGACCGTCGAGCAGACGACGGCGGCCACCGCGACCTCAGCCAACATGGAAGAGGTCGCGCGGAGCTCGGCATCCATCGCGGACAGCGTCGATCGCGTCGCCATCCAGGCCAGCGAGGCGCAGGCCAACCTGGAGCTGGCGCAAACCGACCTCAGGGCCTCCGGAGATCGAACCCTCGCCCTCGCAGGCCGCGTGAACGAGATCGAGGGCATCCTCGAGCTGATCAACGACATCGCCGACCAGACGAACCTGCTCGCCCTCAACGCGGCGATCGAGGCCGCCCGAGCCGGGGACGCCGGTCGAGGATTTGCCGTGGTCGCCGATGAGGTCAGGCGGCTCGCGGAACGCTCCAAAGCCGCGGCGGCGCAGATCGCCAAGCTTGTCGAGGGCGCTCAGGCGCAGAGCAGCCAGACGATCATGGCCCTCGAGAAGGGCGTCAAGCAGATGGAACGTGGCCTGGTGATGATGAAGGCGATGACCGAGCTCAGCGGCCAGGTGCAGCTTGCCAGCCAGCAGCAGCGCGCGTCGAACGAGCAGGTTGTCATGGCGATCGAGCGGATCGCAGAGGGCAGCCGCTCTGTCGCGATCACCGCCCAGGAGATCGCGTCAGCGGCGGCACGCCAGGGCGAGCTCGCCGCATCGCTTGCCGAATCCGCCTGGGAAGTTCCGGAGAGTGCCCCGGAGAAGGGCCCGGTCGCACACAGGGCTACCTGATGCTGCGGGCCCTGATGCTGGCGGTCAACGGTTCCCACTTCGCTGTGCCCATGGACACGGTGTACCAGGTGGTTCGGCGACCCGTGGTGACCGAGGTTCCGCTCGCGCCGGTCGGGCTGATTGGCGTGGTGAACGTGCGCGGAGACGTCGTTCCGTTTCTCGACACCGGCCTCCTGACCCGGACGGGCTCGCTGGCGGACGCTCCGTTCGCGATCCTCGTCCAAGGCGCCCAGGACACGCTCTTGATCGCCGCCGACGAGCTGCCTGTGCGCACCGACCTGGACGAACAGGTTGGGCCGGGCACCCGGCCGGGAGAGCTCGGCATGTACAGCCACGGCGCGCTGCTGGTGATGCTGGTGGATATCGAGGCGCTGGCGAGCAGCCGGCCGGCACCGCCACGGGCGAGCTAGAAGACGAGTTCCGCCCGCTGTTCGTCGAGGAGGCCAAAAGGCAGCTCGAGCGGATCGCGGCTGGGATCATCGCGCTCGAGTCGGCGCCCGATGATCAGTCGACGATCGATCTGATCTTCCGTGAGGCGCACTCGATCAAGGGCACCGCCGGCATGGTCGGCCTGATGCGGGTAAGCCACCTTGCCCACCGCCTGGAGGACCTCCTCGTGGAGCTTCGCGCGGGAACGATTCGAACCGACGCGAACCTGACCGATGCGATGTTGCAGGTCGTCGACGGAATGGGCCGCCTGATCGCCGGCAAGGCCGGCGGGGACCAGGACGCAAGCGACGAAGCCGCACTCGAGCTCCTCCTGCCGTCGACCCACGACCACGCCAAACGCTCGCTGCCACCCGCCGAGATCCCTTCCGGGCAGGCGGCGATTCCCACGCCACCGGTGCAGCCGCACCCACAGGTGGCCGCGCTCACGCTCGAGGTGCCGCTGGCCCGCATCGACGAGCTCAACCGCCTGGTCGGAGAGGCGTCGGCGGCCCAGCTGAAGATGGGTGGCGCATTCGGGTCGCGTTTGCACGTGGATCCCGACGCGGTCACCGAGTACCGCGACCTCACCAAGGTGTTGAACCAGCTGCAGGAGGTCACCGAACGGACCCGCATGGTCCCCGTCGGCACCCTCGAACCCATCCTCCACCGGACGGCCCGAGACGCGGCCCGAACGGCCGGCAAGAACGTCCGCTGGGAGGCCGTCGGACAGGACATCGAGGTCGACAGGGGCGTGCTCGAGGAGCTCGCCTCTCCCCTCCTCCACCTGGTGCGGAACTCCATCGGACATGGTGTCGAGCTCCCCGCGCAGCGCGCTTCGACCGGCAAGCCGGAGCAGGCCGTGGTGAGGTTCCGCGCCTCGCAGGCGGGCTCCAAGGTCGTGATCGAGATCAGCGACGACGGCGCAGGCATCGACGTGGCCGCGGTCCGTGCCGCGGCCGCCAGGGTCGGGGTCGATGTGAGCCACCTCAACGCCGCAGAGTCGCTGCGCCTGATCTTCGGCGCGGGCATCTCCACCGCGAAGGTATTGACCGAGGAATCAGGGCGCGGTGTCGGCCTTGATGTCGTCGCGACTGCGGTCGCCAAGATCCACGGTACCGTCGAAGCCATCAACCACCCAGGCCGGGGCGCCGAGTTCCGGATCGTCGTGCCGATCACGCTGACAGTCGTGCCCTGCCTCATCGTCTCGGTTGCGGGCCAACCTTTCGCGGTGCCGCTGCATCGGGTCGTGAGAATCGTGGAAGAGCACCAAATTCAAATGGTGAGCGGGGTGTCGCGGGCCGTCGTCGACGGCCAGGCCGTCCCGATCTCGGACCTCGCGACCGTGTTGGGTATGCGGGCGCCTGGTGCCGGGCCGTGGGTCCTGCTCGGGACCGCTGACGAACCCCACGCGTTTCAGGTCGAGGCTGTGTTGTCGAAGCGGGACGTGGTGGTCCGCGGCCTCACCGGGCGCCTGCGCGACCTCGAGGCGATCACCGGGGCGTCTGTCGAGCCCAACGGGTCGATCCTGCTGGTCCTCGATGTGAGCAGCCTGATCGCCAGAGGCGTGGACACGGCCAGGCTGCCGCCGCCGCGCGCAGCCGGCGTGGTCGAAACCCCGACTCAGCCCATGGTCATGGTGGTGGACGACACGCTGATGGTGCGTGAGCTGCAGCGCTCGATGCTGGAGCGAGCGGGTTACCTGGTGCGATGCGCGGGCGACGGAGCTGAAGCCCTTGCGATGCTGGGGCAGGAAGCCGTGGACCTCGTCGTGACCGATCTCGAGATGCCAAACCTCGACGGTTTCCAGCTCACCGGCAGCATCCGTGCGAACCCACGCCTGGCGAACATTCCCGTGCTCATCGTGTCGTCGCATGTGAGTGATGACGAGCACCGCCGCGGGCTGGAATCCGGAGCCGACGGCTACATCGTGAAAGCAGCCTTCGACGAAGCGGGCCTGCTGGCTGCGGTGTCCGGACTGCTCGGACGGACAGGCGGCGCGCCGCCTGTCCGCCGAAGGCAATTCAGCCCACCGAAAACCACTGCACACGCCGTCGACGCGTCGGCGGCAAGTTGATCGAGACCCCTCTTGATCGCGCCACGGTGATGCTCCGCACCCGAGCTGGTCTCAAGCCCGAACCCGCCGCGCGGGCGAGGCTCGAAAGGCTGCTGCACGATGGCGCCGGCAAAGCCGGCCTCGCGGTGAGCTCCTATGTCGACATGGTCGAGACCCAACCTGCGGCGTTTGAGGACCTGCTCGACCGGGTGACCGTCCAGCACGGTGGCTTCTTCCGGGATCCGGCGCAGTTCAAGGCGCTTGCCGAGCTGGTGTCCGCCTCGAACAACGCGGGGCACACGGTCTGGAGCGCCGGCTGCGGCAACGGCCAGGAACCCTTCAGCATTGCCATGGTCCTGGAGGAAACCGGCCGCCGCAGCTGGCAGGTGATCGCCACAGACGTGTCGTTCCGCGCGCTCGCCCGCGTCAAGGCCGCCGTCTACTTCGAGGGCGAGATCCAGGGTTTGTCCCCCGAACGGCGGGCCAGGCACCTGCTGGCTGGCAACACGGGCCACCTCGTTGCCGACCCCATCCGCCGCAAGGTCCGCCTGGCCCATCAGAACCTGAACCACGCAGGCGTCGGGGGCTCCATTCCCCAGTGCGATGTCGTCTTCTGCCGCAACGTGCTCATGTACTTCGGGCCGGCGGACACCGCGGCATGTATCCGCCGGATCGCGCACCGGATGGTGCCTGGTGGTCACCTGTTCCTCGGCCACTCGGATTCACCAGGGCCGATCGCACGGTACTTCGCCCCCACGCAGGTGGCAGGCGTCGCCTGCTACAGGCGTCTTGCGGCGGCCGCCAGGCCGCCCGCGGCGCAACCCTGTGTTCAAGTCCAGGCCGCAGACGTGATCATCAAGCCGGTCGACCTGCCCGGCCTTCTCGCCGCGGGCGACCGCGCCGCCGCCCTCGGCGACCTGCGGGCCGCAATCCGCGCGTTCCGCCAGGCGACCTATCTGGACCCGAACCTGGCGGTCGCGTACTTTCAGCTGGGCGCCGCGCTCGAGCTGTCCGGCGACGCTCGGGAGGCACGCCGGGCGTATGGTGCGGCGGGCCTGGCCATGATGAGGGGAGACGGTGGCGAGGACCTCAGCGGTCTCGGCGGTTACACGCGGGTTGACCTGGCCCGCGCCATCGCAACCAAGCTCACGGCAGGGGGAGCCGTCTGATGGCCGGCGAGCAGATCGTGCTCGTTGACGACGACCGCGTGATCCAGAAGATGGTCGGCGGCTTCCTGGAGCGAAGGGGCTACCAGGTTCGCAAGGCGAACGACGGCATCGAAGCACTGCAACTCGTGCATCAGCTGGTCCCCGACCTGGTGATCACGGACGTGCGCATGCCTGAGCTGAACGGCATCGAGCTGACGGCGCGCCTCCGCGCCAACCACCTGACGGCCGGCGTGCCAATCCTGATGTTCTCTGAGATGGGCGAAGCCGAAGACGCACTCGCGGGTTACGCCGTGGGCGCCGACGACTACCTGCCGAAACCCTTTGAGCTCGCGATCCTCGAGGCCAAGGTTCAATCCTTGTTGCGGCGCTCGGCAGGAACGCGGGCCGCCGACCGCGGACGCATCATTCTCTTTGCCCACGCCAAGGGCGGAGTGGGCACGACCTCTCTCGCGGTCAATCTCGCGGTCCTCCTCGGCGACAGGGCAACTCGGCCAGTCGGGCTCCTAGACCTCGACGTCGAGTTCGGCGACTCGGCCGTGTACCTGAACCTGCATCCGAACCTGACCCTGGCCGATTTGAAGGCTTCGCCCGCGGTGCTCACCGACGAATCTCTCTTTGAAGATTTCGTGACTGAGTCCGGCAACGTCCGGCTCGTCATCGGCGCCGACCTGCCCGAGCGCTCAGAGCTCGTGACACTGCCTGCGATCCACCTGGCGATCGATCGGCTGAGCGCCACCTGCGACTATGTGGTCATCGACGCGCCGGCTTCGTTCACCGAGCGGACGCTGACAGCGTTGTACGCCAGCGACCTCGTCTGCCTGGTCACGTCAGGCTCGTTGCCATCGCTGAGGGCGACCAGAGGATGCCTCGACCTGTTCGAGAAGCTTGGCGTCGCGGACAAGCCGATGCAGCTCATCCTCAACGACAGCACGGCCCACGCGATGTCCGTCGACGTCGTGGCCGGCGTCCTCGGCCGGCGCCCCGATTTTGTGGTGAACCGGTCGGAGAGCCTGGACCGCGCGGCCAACGCGGGTCAGCCGCTGGTGACCTTGGACCCCGAAGACCCGCTCGTCACGGAACTTCGCACACTGGCCGACCAGCTGGTCGCGACGGCGCTGCAGCCTGTGCGGTCAACCCTCTAAGCAGGCTTCACGCGTTGTCGCGGCACGCGAGCCGCGCCGCCGCCTTGGTGGAACGAAGGAACAGTGAACCAGAAGGTGCTGCCGCGGCCGGGGCGGGAGTCGACCCCAACCTCGCCCCCCTGCATGGCGACCAGACCCCGCACGATCGACAGCCCAAGCCCGAGGCCGCCGAATCGCCGGGTGATGCTGGCGTCCACCTGGACGAAGCGGTCGAAGATCACCAGCTGGCTGGTCTCGCTCAACCCGATTCCGGTGTCGGTGACGCTGACACGCCAGAAGCCCGCCCAAGGCAGGCAGTTGACAGTCACCCCCCCGCCGTCGGTGAACTTGATCGCGTTGCCTATGAGATTGGTGAGGATTTGCGTCAACCGCGACTGATCGCCCAGGGCCACGGCCGCATTGCGGATGTCCGCCCGGATGTACAGCTGCTTGGATTCGGCCGCCGGCCGGGCGGCGGCCACGGCCGCATCGATCATCGCCCTCAGATCGACCCGACCAATGTCCAGTCGCAGGGTGCCCGCCTCGATCTGCGACTCGTCAAGGATGTCGTTCAGCAGTGCGAGCAGCATCAGGCCGCCGGCCTGAATCGCCTCCAGGTCCTCGCGCTGATCCCCGGCGGCTGCGACGCCAAGGCCTTCCAGCAACATCTCGGCGTGCCCGAGGATGCCTGCCAGGGGAGTCCTCAGCTCATGGCTGACATTGGCGATGAAGACCGACTGCTGGCGGTTGACGCCCTCCAGCTGCCGGTTCTTGCGAGAGATCTCGGCCATGGCAGACAGCAGCTCGGCGTTCTTCTTGGACTCCGCCGCGATGGCCCCGTGGAGCTGTGCCTCGCTGTCACGCAGGGCAAGAGCGCCGGAATCCTCGCGGTGGGCGATCACGTGCATCTGGTGGTCGTAGGCGCGCGCGAGGCGAACGATGCCGATGTCGGCTTGCGACCGCACGACCGCGCGGGCTTCGGTGGTGATATCCGGAGGAGTGCCGAGCCGGCGCGCCTCCTCATCGAGGACCTCGAGGTTGCTGTCCCTCCAGTAGAGGTAAGACCGGGTCGCGGCGGCAACCGGGATCCCCAGCACAGCCGCCCGCACGCCCAGCTTGCCGATGAAGTTGCGCTCCTTCTCGCTGCCGCCCTGGCCTGTCATCAACAGGTGCGCGATACCCATGGTCGCCAGGTGGTGGACGTGTCGAACGCGCTTCGCAAAACTGCTTGCAGCGAGCTCGGTCAAGCCTGCCTCGGCCGTTGCCTCGGACGCCATCCGCGTGGCGTCGACGGCTCGGAAGGCAAGGGCTCGACCGAGCTCCACCCTCGCCCGCACAGCTGCCTCGAGCACGTCCGCCGCCGGGTCAACGGTGAGGGCCTGCTTCAAGCGCCGCAACCCAGGCTCACCAGGTCGCCTGGTGCTCGATCGCCTCGGCCACCCGGGCGACGAGGTCGTGCGCGGCAAGCGGCTTGGTCATGTAAAAATCCGCCCCGGCTAGGAGGCCCGCGTCGATGTCGCTCTGTTTCTGGCTTGCGCTGAGCATGATCACCTGGGTGCCCTGAAGCTCTCTGTCGGCGCGGATGGCGGACAGCAAGTTCAATCCCGAACGGCCTGGCATATCGACGTCAAGCAGGACCACAATCGGCTTGCTGTCCCGGATCAACCTCCATGCCTCCTCCCCGTCGGCGGCCTCGACAACGCGGTAGAGCGGCGACTCGATCGCCTCGTGGATGAGGAGCCGGAGGCCCGGCTCGGGGTCGGCGATGAGGACGGTTTCGCGCTTCCGGATGCCGCTGCGCGTGCCCAGGGTCATCTCGCCCTCACAGCGCGCGTTTGGGGTTCGGCGTGGGGTTCACCCACCAGTCATACGCCGGGGAACCCCCGCAAGGCTCCCTGCAAAGCGAGGTGACGCCCCCATGCAAACCGATGGGCCGGATCAGCTTTCAACGGCTTGGCGCGGGGGGCGGCGGGCAGTGGCGCGGGCATTGATCCCCCTTCGCATGCAGGGCTCATGCCCAATGTCGCCGGATGGCGACTTTGCGGCCAAGGGCGTGTAGACCTGGCCCATGGGAGTTCTGGTGTCGGTCGAGACACGACGACGGCCGTGATCCGAGGCCAAACGACACCGACCCCGCCGGCCATCCTGAAGATGGGCAGGTCGAGGCGGCAGCCGTCCCCCCAGGCGGAAGACGTCCTGGTCACTCTTCCAAGCCGGCAGCTGCGCGCGCCGCTGGCGACCATGGTCGATGCGGCGGAGCTCATCGCATCGGGCGACATCACTCCCGACCAGTGCCAGGTATATGCGGTGATCCTGCTGCGGGAGAGCCACCGCTTGACAGCGATGGTCAAGAGCTCGGTGTCGATGCAGAGCCTGGAGACCGGTCAGCGGGACCTCGATCTCGTGCCGGCCGACGTAGGCTCGCTGATCCGGCGCGCGGTGCTGGCCGCGGGCGAAGACGATGGACGGCCGATCGTGATGATGGTGGCCGATTCGCTGCCCCTTGTGGCGGTGGACCCCGAGGCGATCCTCGAGGTGCTGGCCAACTTCCTTTCAAACGCACGCGGTTTCTCGCCTGCCGGCGGCCAGATCACGGTTGCGGCGCGGCCCGAAGGCGACATGCTCGAAGTATCGATCTCCGACCAGGGCGTCGGAATAGTGGCGGACAAAGTGCGCAAGCTGTTCCAGAAGTTCTACAGGGCCGACCCGCGGATGCGGCCCGGCCTGGGGCTGGGTCTTGCCATCAACGAGCGGCTCGTCGAAGCCCACGGCGGCCGGATCGACGTGGAGTCGCACGGCGCCGGGATGGGCTCCAGGTTCGCGTTCACGCTGCCGGTGGCGCGGCTCGACCTCAACCCGCAGGTCCTCATCGTGGAAGACGATCCGGCGTTCGCCAGGCTGATGAAAGCAGAGTTCGGCGCCCTTGGGCTGACCACGATGAGGGCCGCCGACGCGGAAAGCGCCCAGCGCATCCTTGCGGCTTTGACCCCCGGCGCAATCCTGCTCGACCTCGGTCTGCCTGGAATCCAGGGGGAGGAGTTCCTCGGCCAGGTGGCGGCCGGTCCGAGAAAGGGCATTCCGATTGTCGTTCTGAGCGTGAAGGATCTCGGCTCTGCGGAGACATCCGCGCTCGAGGCCGCCGGCGCGATGGCGGTGCTTCCCAAGGGGGCGGGCGCTCCGCAAGCGGCCGTGACGCTGATCACGGAGAGGCTGGCCGTCGTTTCGGGGACCTGATGAGGACGCGCACGCCTACCATCCTCAAGGTCATGCAGACCGTGATCATCGCCGATGACGAATCGAGCATGCGGATGCTCGTACACGCGACCATCGACTCCGACGACTACACAGTGCTGGAAGCCAACGACGGCGCGCAGGCCTGGGCGCTGATCCAGGAGGTGAACCCTGCGCTGGTCCTCCTCGACGTCCAGATGCCTGGACTGACCGGGCTCGAGGTGCTGGGACTGGTCAAGTCGACGCCCGCGCTCCGGAACACCAAAGTGATCTTGCTCACCTCGAAAGCGCAGGAGCACGACGTCGAGGTGGGGCTCCTGGCCGGCGCGGACTTCTACCTGACCAAGCCGTTCTCACCGCTCGACCTGCTGAGCCGCGTCGAAGAAGCGCTCGACCTCTAGTGACGCGGTGACAGGCTGGACGCTCCGCCAGCACCTGGGTTCAATCGGGCCTCTGCCGGCATGCAAGTTTGGCGGTGGGGTTCACAATCTGGAGTTCTTGATCATCAGCGGAGCTGCGGCGAAGCTCATGGAGTCCGCCCTGCATCCCACGTTGGCGGCCTCATGAAGAACAAAGAGGGCGAACAGGCCAGTCGCACCCATGCGGACGATCTGGCGCGTTTGCTGAGCCTGCGGGAGAGCTACGAGGGCCAGCGGCCTGGGCGGGCGGCCGGCGCCATGCCGAAACCAGTCGTCTGGACGTGCTCGATCCTGTTCACCGACATCCGTGGATTCAGCCGGCTGACCGAACGGTTCGCCCAAGACCCGGCGGGGCTGCTGGAGGTCCTCAATGTGCACCTCAAGAAGGTGCTCCGTTCGATATCGATCTGCGGAGGGGTCGTGGAGAAGTTCGTCGGCGACGGGGTGATGGCGACCTTCGGCGCGGACGGCTATCTGCCCGACCATGTCGACCGGGCGATGGCGGCGGCGATCGGGCTGGTCGGCGCCAACGAGGCTTTGAATCGCCGGTCCGCCGCCGAATGGGGCTTCAGGCTCGAGGTCGGCGTCGGGATCGCGTCGGGGCCGGTCGTGATTGGCGCAGTCGGGTCGCCGGATCACTCGGAGCTCGGGGTGCTGGGTGACGCGGTCAACGTGGCGGCACGGCTGGTGACACACGCGGGCGCAGGCGAGATCCTCATGTCGGGCACCGCCTATCGCGCTGTCGCGGGCATGCTGCAGAGCGAGCTGACCAACCAGTCCGCCGTGCGTGGGCGGCTTGGCACTCTCGAGATCTACCGCATGTCACTGCTCGGCGGCCGGGGCTCGCTGCTCTGATATCAGAGCTGGGTTGATTCGTCTCGCCGGTTGACGCGCTCGAGTAGCTCGAAGCGCACAGCACGACGGATGACGAAACGTTCGTTCGAGTAGCGCCTGCGCGTGGCAGGTCCGACGACCCACCTGGCGTAGCGCACGAATCGCACGTGCTCGCGGAGGTACTGGCGGAGCGCCGCGAGGTCGTCGAAGGGGACGCGGTGCCAGAAACGGCCGCTCCGCCGGCGCTCGAACAATCCATCGCGAACCACACGCTCGATGGCGCGATCCGACGCTCTGTCGTTCGCGAGCTCTGTTCTGGCCGTGTTCACCACGCCGATGCGCTGGAAGCCACGAGCCTTGACGCGCTCCGCAGATGCAAGGACGCGTGAGTCAGGCCGTGCGTCGACCAGGATCCCGCCGGGAGCGAGCACCCTGTGAATCTCGCTTAGGGCATCGACCATGCCCTTGCGTGCGATTCATCAAAGCGTCCACGAGAGGATCACCACGTCGAAGGATTCATTTGGAAATCGCAGGTCCTGCGCCGCACCGACGGCGAAGCGCACGTTTCCAACACGAGCCGTACGCGAGTTCTTCCTGGCGGCCGCGATGGCCTCCGGGTCCGGATCGACCCCCACGACGGTCCGGGCCACCGGCGCGACGCCGAGGGCCAAGCGACCGTCACCACAGCCGAGGTCCAGGACGCGCTGCCCGCGCACGAGCCGGTCGCCGCCCCATTCCCGAAGCTCGTCAACGGGCCGGGGCCGGAGCGCCGACGAAAACGCGGGTATGTGTTTGCCGACCTCTCCGACCGGTTTCACCGGGCCTTGCTCACGTTGTCTTGGCACCTGATTCCGCAGCTCCTCCAAAAGGCCTCCAGCGAATAACAATCAGCCGTCTGAGACAGGTTGGAGCCCACGCCCGGATTCGAACCGGGGACCTTCGCCTTACCAAGGCGATGCTCTGCCACCTGAGCTACGTGGGCTGGCGCAGTTCCCGATTCTATCTGCTACATACTGACCGCCAGGTTCATGGCCACCATCGATGAGGTCCTGGCGCGGGCCCGGCACCGGCTGCGGCGTGTCGATGCGCGCCAGGCCGCGGCGGAGATGGCCCAGGGTGCGCTGCTGGTCGACACGAGGACCGAAGGTCAGCGGGCCGCCGGCGGCGAAATCCCCGGTGCCCTGGTGGTCGATCGAACGGTGCTGGAGTGGCGGCTCGACCCGGAATCTCCGTCGAAGTTGGCCCAGGCCGCCGGCCATCAAACACGAGTGATCGTCATCTGCAACGAGGGTTACTCGTCGAGCCTGGCCGCCGCATCGCTCCAGGACGTAGGCCTCGTCAACGCCACAGACGTCATCGGGGGATTTCAGGCCTGGACGTCGGCCGGGCTCCCGGTCGAGCGCTAGCCCGACTCGACCTTGCCCACGTCCGTCATGATCTCCGCCTTGCCGCGGACCTTGATCGCCGCCGTCAGCTCGGTGAACTGGGCGATGAGCACCTCGCCCATGTCGAGACGCTCGGAGTGGTGCGAGCGAGTGTCCTTGCCTCGAGTCAGGCCCATGATGACCACCCCGTCCTCGAGTGCCTTGACGACTATGTAGCGACCCGTCGACTGCTCTTCCTCGCTCATCGCCTCATCCACGCTTCATGCGCCCGTTGCCGTTGGACTGCACTTTCGGCCGCACCGTCTCGAACCGCGTGACCGAGGCCCCGACCAGGTCATCGATCTCGGCCGCCAGCGCCGGACCGGCGAGCACATGATAGCGGTCGGCATTCACGATCACCTCGCGGCTGCCGACGACGACGTGGAGCACAACCTCGTCCGCGCCCGGATGCCTCGCCAGCACCGCTTCCAGCCGCTCGGCAAGCGCGGAGTCGCTGTTCGGTATGCGCACGTGGACAAGCTGGCGCCTGAGGACCGGGACGCACTCGGGGTCGTCCCACAGCCAGGCCACGTCGGCGACGATGGACGCCGTCTCGACCTCCTGTTCGACCTCGGGATCGGCCGGCGCACCGCCAGAGCCCGTCGCCCGGGTGCTGCCCGCGCGCGCGTCCACCTTGCCCTGCACCACCAGCACCTTGTCGGGCTCGAACAGCAGGCGCGCCTGCTCGAATATCCGCGGGAACAGCACGATATCGACCGTCCCTGTGAGGTCTTCGAGCGTGGCGTACGCCATGATCTGGCCCTTTCGCGTGACGACGCGCCGGACCTCGCGCACGAGGCCGGCCACCCTGACCTCGGTGTCCTGCAGCGCGCTCGTCACCTCAACCGCCTGCGTGTCGGACAGCCTGGCCAGCTCGGCAGAGATGCGCCGGAGGGGGTGATCGCTGAGGTAAAGGCCCAACAGCTCTTTTTCGAGGCGAAGCTTCTCCTCGCCGGCCATCGGCGCCACGTCAATCAGGAGCCCGAAGTCGTCATCGGTGTCGGCGTCGGGCGACCCGACCATGTCAAGCAGTGAGGTCTGGCCCGACTCGCGGTCGCGCCGCGCGCGCTCGGCGCGGCTGATCGCGTGCTCGAGCACAGCCAGCAGCCGCGCCCTCTCTCCCAACGAGTCGCACGCGCCGGACTGGACCAGGGATTCGAGCATGCGGCGGTTGACTTCCTGGATGGCGGTGGTGCGCTCGCACAGGTCTTCGAGCGACTTGAACGGACCGTCGCTGTGGCGAAGCTCGACCAGGCTCTCGACCGCGTGCCGGCCGACGTTCTTGATCGCCGCCAGGCCGAAGAGGATCCGGCCCTCGCCGATTGAGAAGTCGGCGCCTGAGCGATTGATGTCGGGGGGCAGGACGTCGATGCCGCGGATCTTGCAGTCGACGATCGCTGTCGCCACCTTCTCCGCGTTGCCCTCCATGTGGATGAGGAGCGAAGTCATGTACTCCATGGGGTAGTTGGTCTTCAGATAGGCGGTCTGGTAGGCGATCACGCCATAGGCGGCGGAGTGCGCGCGGTTGAACCCGTACTCGGCGAACTTCGCGATGCCGTCGAACAGCGCCTCACCGGTCGTCTTCGAGATGCCTCGTTCGACCGTCCCGTCGATGAACTTCGTGCGCAGCTTGGCCATCTTGGCCTTGTCCTTCTTGCCCATCGCGGCGCGAAGGATGTCGGCCTCGCTCATCGTGAATCCGGCGAGCTCGCGGGCGGCCATCATCACCTGCTCCTGGTAGATCATCACCCCGTACGTGTCGCGCAGGATCGGCTCGAGGCGCTCGTGCATGTACTCGATGGGCTCACGTCCCTGCTTGCGGGAGACGAACGCGGGGATGTTGACCATCGGGCCCGGGCGGAAGAGCGCCACGGCCGCCGAAACGTCCTCGAAGCTCTGCGGACGCATGTCCATCAGCATCCGACGCATCCCCGCGCCCTCGAACTGGAACACGCCGTGGGTGTCGCCGTTGGCGATCAGCTCATAGGTCTTGACGTCGTCGAACGGGAGGTGCTCGAGGTCGATCTCGATGCCCTGCCGCTCCCTGATCAAGCGCATGCACGTGGCGATGATGTCGAGGTTCTGGAGCCCGAGGAAGTCGATCTTCAACAGGCCGATGTCGCCGACGGCCTTCATGTCGTACTGGGTCACGACCGCCTCGCGCCCGGGCCCATATTGCAGCGGCGTGTACTGCACCAGCGGCTCGGGCGCGATGACCACGCCGGCCGCGTGAGTGCTCACGTTTCGCGAAACGCCCTCGAGCGTTCGTGCCACATCGATCAATCGCTTGGCCTCCTCGTTCGACTCGTAAGCCTCGCGGAACTCAGGCACCTCCTTGATGGTGTCCTCGAGCGTCTTGGAGCGCCCCTGCCACACGGGCACCAGCTTGGCCAGTCGGTCCGTGTCCCGCAGCGGCACCTCGAGCACGCGGCCGACGTCGCGAATCGCCGCCTTGGACGCCATCGTCGTGAAGGTGATGATCTGCGCGACGCGATTCGACCCGTATTTCTCGGACACGTAACGGATCACCTTCTCGCGGCCCTCCACCGAGAAGTCGCAGTCGATGTCGGGCATCGACACACGATCGATGTTGAGGAAGCGCTCGAAGATGAGGCCGTGCTGAAGTGGATCCAGGTTGGTGATGCCCAGGCAGTAGGAGACGAGACTGCCGGCGGCGCTGCCACGCCCAGGTCCGACCACGATGCTGTTCTGGCGCGCGAAGTTGTAGAAGTCCCACACGATCAGGAAGTAGGACGCATAGCCTGTCTGGCCGATGACCGAGAGCTCGTTCTCGGCGCGCTCCCTCACCGCCGCCGAGGGCTCGGCATAGCGCCACCGCATGCCCTCCTCGACCAGCTTGCGCAGGTATTGGTCCGGTGTGAGCCCGTCAGGCACGTCGAAGGGCGGGAGAAGGGTGGCGCCGAGCTGGAGCTTGAGCTCGCACTGGGCGGCGACCTCGATCGTGCTCGAGAGCGCCTCTGGCATGTCGGCAAACGCCGCGATCATCTCCTCGGGCGTCTTGAGGTAGTTCTCCTGGGTCGAGAACCGCCACCGGTTGGGATCGTTGAATCGGGCGCCGGTCTGCAGGCAGAGGAGCACGTCGTGCGCCTCCGAGTCATGGCGGTGCACGTAGTGGAGGTCGTTGGTGGCGCACACTCGCAACCCGAACTCCCTCCCGAAGGTCGCGAGCGCGGCGTTCACCTCGGCCTGCTTGTCGATGCCGTGCCGCTGGACCTCGAGCAGGAACCGATCCTTGCCGAAGATGTCGCGATACGTGGCCACCGACTCGCGCGCTCCTTCGATGTCGCCGTCGGTGATGCGGCTCGCCGCCTCGCCCTGCAGGCACCCGGACAGCGCGATCAGACCATGGGCATGCTCGGCGAGGATCTCCTTGTCGATCCGGGGCTTGTAGTACATGCCCTCCATCTGGCCGACCGTGCACAGCTTCATGAGGTTCACGTAGCCCTCGTGGCTGGCCGCCAGGAGCGTGAGGTGGTTGGGGTCGCGATCGACACGGCCCTCGCGCAGCAGGCGAGATCGCGGTGCCACATAGACCTCGCACCCGACGATGGGCTTGATGCCGGCTTCGATGCACGCCTTATAGAAGTGGATGGCCCCGTACATCACGCCGTGGTCGGTCAGGGCCAGCGCGGGCATCTCGAGCTCGGCGGCGCGCGCAACCATCGCGGGTATGCGGCTGGCTCCGTCGAGCAGCGAGTACTCGGTGTGGTTGTGGAGATGAACGAAGGTCTTAGGGGCGTGCTGCATTCTTTGGGCTGGGCTGGCGGACCCCGGGGATAGTCTATCGACCCCCGGCGCCTCTAGGATTTGGAGAGACATGGCTCGCATCGCGCTTCCCTCGCTCGCCCACGGCGCCTCCGAGGCCGCGCACTCCGGGATCAGGGAGATTTCGAACCAGGCCCTGCTCACGCCGGGCGCGATCCGCCTTGACGTCGGCCAGCCGAACTTCCCGACTCCAGCCCACATCAGCGAAGCAGGCAAGCGCGCGATCGACGAGCACAAAACCTTCTACACCCACACGCAGGGCATCCTTTCGCTCCGCGAGCAGCTCGTCGCGAAGCTGGCTCGGGTGAACGGCATCAAGTCCTCGACCGAGCGCATTGCGATCGGACCTGGCGGCGTTGGCGCGATCGCCGCCGCGCTGGCCTCGGTCCTCGAGCCCGGCGACGAGGTGCTGCTGCCCGATCCGGGATGGCCGAACTTCCGGATGATGACGGCCTGGACGCACTCGAAGGCCATCCTGTATCCCTGCCCGCCGACCTCCGGATTTCAGCCGGACCTGGACGCCCTGGAGGCGCTGGTCACCCCACGCACCAAGGTGATGATCGTCAACAGCCCCAACAACCCGACCGGCGCCGTGTACCCCCGCGCCACGATCGCCGCCATGATCGAGATCGCGCAGCGTCACAACCTGTGGCTGCTGAGCGATGAGTGCTACGACCAGATCCTGCTCGACGGATCGTGGATCAGCCCGGCCCATCTCGCCCCTGACGACCCTCGCATCGTCACCGCGTTCACTTTTTCCAAGACGTACTCCATGACCGGTTGGAGGATCGGTTACATCACGGCCTCGGCTGAGCTGATCGACACGGCGACCAAGGTCCTCGAGTCCAGCTCCTCTTGCGTGTCGACGATCAGCCAGGTCGCCGCCGAGGCCGCTCTCGTCGGGCCGCAGGACTGCGTCGCCGAGATGGTCGGCGCCTACCGGCAGCGCCGCGACCTGGTGGTCGACATCCTCAAGGAGGCCGAGCTCTTCATCGCCGAGCCGGCCGGGGCCTTCTACTGCATGGCCGACATCTCGCCGAGCGGCCTCGCGGCGCGCGACTTCTCCTTCCGCCTGCTGGCCGCAAAAGGGGTCTCCGTGGCGCCTGGCACGGCTTTCGGCCTGGTGGCGAAGGACGCAGTGAGGATCAGCCTCGCCAGCTCAGAGGACGATCTCCGGGAGGGCGTCGGGCGCCTGGCCGAGTTTGTCCACAAGAGGGCGTAACCCGGGTCCGTTCGTGTAGGCTGCCTCCGTTGACTCCGGGCGTAACCGTTCCAGCTCACGTTCCGTTTGGCCCGATATGCAGATCCTGAGGCCGCTCCTGTCCGCCATGGTCAGATCCATGGGCCCAGGAAGGCTCCGGCTGGTCGTGGTCAAGTTCGCCCAGCGCCTCGACCGACCCTAGAACCGAACCTAGACGGAGCCGCGCTCCAGCAGGGCGACGCTCTCGATGTGGTAGGTCTGCGGGAACATGTCCACGATCGCGGCCCGGCGCACGCGGTACCCGCCCCGGACCAGGCTGACCAGGTCGCGGGCATGCGTCGACGGCTCGCAGGAGACGTAGACCAGCCTCTGGGGGCCGAGCCGGATGAGCTCGGCCAGCGCTTCCGGCTCGCAGCCGGCCCGAGGCGGGTCCAGGATCGCCGCCGAATGCCGGCCCAGCCTGACCTGCCGCAGCACGGTTTCCACCTTCCCCGGCAGGTAATCGACGCGCGCCGCATTGATCTTGGCATTCAGCCTCCCCAGCTGGATCGCGTGCGGGTTCTCCTCGATGGCCGTCACACCGGCTGCGCTGCGCGCGACAGCCACTGACAGCGTGCCGATTCCCGCGTACAGGTCCAGCACCCGCTCGCCCGGGCCCGCCGCAAGCATGTCCAGCGCGGTCCTGTAAAGGACGAGCATCTGCTGGTAGTTCGTCTGCACGAACGTCTCGCTGCGAACCCGAAAGGCGAGGTCCCAGAACTCCAGGCTCATCGAGTCGTCGAGCAGGACCTGGTCTGGCAGCAGCTCGGCAACGCGCTGCGCGTAGCGGTCGCGCGGCCACCGCGGCTCGCGTCCGTGGAAGCGCAGCCGCCACAGCAGGCCCTGGCCGGTTGGCTCGACGGTGAGAAGGAGGTTCTGCAGCCCTGTGAGCTCGAGCTCGTCCGCCGCCTGCCCGAATGCAGGCAGCGCCTGCTCGATTCGCAGGTCGTGGATCACGCAGCTGTCGACCGGGAGCACCGAGTGCGAGCGCTGCCGGTGGAACCCGAAGCGCCACCCCCGCGGGTCGCCGATCGCTTCGAACTCGCCCCTGATGCGGTAACGCCATGGGTCATCCATGCCCAGGACGGCGGTGTCCGGCGGCAGGCGCAGGCCGGCCCGCGACCAGGCATCCTCGACGACCTGGCGCTTCAGCTCGAGCTGGTGCTGGGAATCGGCATGCTGCAGCTGGCAGCCGCCACAGGCGCCAAAGTACGGGCACCGCGCGTCGATCCGGTGTGGGGACCCCTCGATCACGCGCGTGGTCGCGGCCACCGCCACTCCGCCCTGGCGCCCGCGCGGCTCGGCCTCGACGACCTCGCCGGGCAGCGCGTAGCTGACGAGCCACACCTTGCCGTCATCCCGCGCGACCGACGTGCCCCCGTGCGCGGGCGCGGTCGGCCTGAGGATCAGCGGCGCCACAGCGCCATCGGATCGGGAGCGGGCTTGAACCCCGCCGCCTCCACGACCTCCATCGCGATCTCGAAGCCGCCGGCGACGCGATCAGGCGAATGCGCGTCGCTGCCGAAGGAGACCGCCTCGCCGCCGACCTCTCGCCACCAGCGCAGGACCTTCAACCCGGGACAGAACCTCGCCTCTCCCCCATCCCCTCGGGTCGTGTTGGCCTCGAGCACCAGGCCTCGCCTGGCCGCGGCGACCAGCACCGCCCTGATCTCCTCCTCGTAATCCTCTTCGCGATACGGCGCCGCGCCGTCCGGCCAGTAGCGCTTCGGGTAGTCGATGTGGGCGAGCGCCTCGAACGGCTCCGGGCTCTCCACCATCGCCAGCGTTTCGCGAAAGTACTCCCGCACGGCGGCCGGCAGGTCTGGCGGCGGCTCGGTGCGGAACTGGCTCGCGTCGAAGACCTGCCCGGCCAGCCTGATGCAGTGGATCGAGCCCAGGACCCGGTCGAGCGGGCCTGCCGCCAGGACCGCGGCCGTCTCGGCGGGGAACCAGTGCGGCTCTCCGAGCTCCACCCCGCTCAGGATCCGGAGCTGCCGGAACCTCGCCCGGCAGCGCTCGACGGACTCCAGGTAGCCCGCAATGTCGACGCAGTGCTGGCCCTGCTGGACCACGACGAAGTCCGCATGGTCGGTGAAGGCGATGGCCGGCAGCCCGATCTCGATTGCACGCTCGCAGCTTCGGATCATGTCGCCGCGCGCAGCGTCGTAGGACCACTCGGTGTGCACGTGGAGGTCGGGCGGCAGGGGCACCCGTCAAGGCTACAGATTCAAACCGACCTGGCTAAAATGGCCGGTCGTGGGGCACGTGGTGCAGGGCCTTGCCTATGTGGCCGGGGGAGCCCTGCTGGGGGCAGGCGCCTACCTGCTGAGGCGGGGATTCCCTGACTGGTGGCTGGATCGCCTGGCGTGGCCGCTGGTCGCGGTGACTCCGTCGGTGACGCGGCTCCAGGCGTTCGCCGCGCTCGGGCTCGGGCTGTCGATCCTGGCTCTGGGCTTCACCTCGATCGTGCCCCCGACCGCGGGCGGCGCCCTTGTCCTGGCGGCTCTTCTCTCCTATCTCGGAGCGGCGGCGCTTTTCCTCTACAGCACCTGGCTCTCCCGCCGGTCGCTCTCCTAGAAGCTCAGGCCAGGAGCTTCAGCAGCAGCCCGCTGGCCACCTTCGGGTTGGCCTGGGGCGCCCTTCGCCGGAGGTCGGCCATGAGAGCCTGCAGCGCCTGCTTCTTGCCGGAGCGGTAGTCCTCAACCGCCTTCGGGTTGGCGGCAACGACCGCCTCGGCGACCGCGAGCAGCTCGCCCTCGTCGCTCAGCTGCACGAAGCCGTGCTCGGTGACGATCTCGGAAGGCCGACGCCCGGTCTCGACCGACTCGACCAGCACCTCTTTGCCCTGGTCGCGAGTGATGGCGCCTTCGCTGACGAACTTCACGAGCTCGGCCAGGTTTTTCGGCGACGGCAGCTTGCCTGTGGGCGCGACCTCGCCGACGATCCAGTTCGCCGCCTGCCTCGCCGGGGCTCCTGCGGCCACGGCGCCCTCGAACAGGTCGGCAAGCTCGCGATCGGCGGCGATGACGTTGGCGTCGGCCACGGGCAGGCCATGCTCGGCGACCAGCCTCGAGTTGCGGACCGACGGCAGCTCAGGCAGCGCGCGGCGGAGCTCCTCGATCCACGCCGGGTCCAGCTCGAGGGGCGGCAGGTCCGGCTCGGGAAAGTACCGGTAGTCCTCCGCAAACTCCTTGCTGCGCTGCGAGAAGGTGCGGCCCTCGGCCTCCGACCAGCCGCGCGTCTCCTGCAACACCGTCCCGCCGGATTCGAGAACCTCGACCTGGCGAGCCACCTCAAAGAGGATCGCGCGATGCAGGGAGCGAAAGGAGTTGATGTTCTTGAGCTCGGTCTTCACGCCCAGCTCGGCCGAGCCCGCGCGCCGGATCGAGATGTTCGGCTCCGCGCGCATCTGTCCCTTCTCCATCTCCGCCTCCGACGCTCCGATCGTCCGCAGCAGGGTGCGCAGCGCCATGGCGTAGTCGCGTGCCTGGTCGGCTGAGCGCAGGTCGGGCTCGCTGACGATCTCCATCAGCGGAACGCCGGCCCGGTTGAGGTCGACGAACGACTCCGAAGCCCGGTGCAGCTTGTCGCCCGCGTGAATGAGCTTGCCCGTGTCCTCTTCGAGGTGGACGCGGCGTATGCGCACGGCCCGCCCTCCGACCTCCAGCTGTCCGTTGACGCTCATCGGCAGGTCGTACTGGCTGATCTGGTAGCCCTTGGGGAGGTCCGGGTACATGTAGTTCTTGCGGTCGAACTTCGTGTGCCGCGGGATCTCACATCCCAGCGCGAGGGCCGTCTTGAGGCACGCCTCGACCGCCGCTCTGTTGATCACCGGCAGCACGCCGGGGAGGCCGAGGCAGATCTCGCAGACATTGGAGTTCGGTGGATCGCCGAGCCGGCCGACCGCGCACCCGCAGAACATCTTGGTTCGGGTCCGCGGCTGCACGTGGACCTCCATGCCGATCACGACCTCCCAGTCCACGCCCGTCACCTGGCCCTAGCCCTCGCCTCGAAGTAAAGAGGGCATCGCCGCCATGCCGCCGCCGGCCGTTTCGTACGCGCGCGCCACGCGGAGGGCGAGATTTTCGCCCCACTGCGGAGCGAGCACCTGCAGCCCCACCGGCAGGCCGTCCGACATCCCGCACGGGACGCTGATCCCAGGCAGGCCGGCGAGGTTGCCGCCCAGCGTGAAAACGTCGCACAGGTACATCGAAAGGGGATCCTGCGTGCGCGAGCCGATGGGAAACGC
Source organism: Candidatus Dormiibacterota bacterium (assembly GCA_036491755.1). Taxonomy (GTDB): domain Bacteria; phylum Chloroflexota; class Dormibacteria; order Dormibacterales; family Dormibacteraceae; genus DASXBJ01. Next base: position 4,201 of record DASXBJ010000031.1, on the reverse strand, counting down.
GACCGTGGGCGACGTCGGGCTGACGATGGCGTCGCATTTGGTGAACGCCTGGTCGAAATCGGCCTTGATCAGGGTGCGGACCTTTTGCGCTTTCAGGTAGTACGCGTCGTAATAGCCGCTGGACAGCGCGTACGTGCCGAGCATGATCCGGCGGCGCACCTCGCTGCCGAACCCTTGGCGACGTGTGCGTGAGTATGCCTCGATGATGTTTGGCGCGTCCTGATCCGACATGCCGAACCTGACCCCGTCGAACCGCGCCAGGTTGGACGAGCACTCGGCCGGCGCGATGATGTAGTAGGCCGCGAGGCCGTAATCCGTGTGGGGCAACGTCACGTCCACGATCTCGGCGCCGCTGTCGCGGAGCAATTGGAGTGCTCTATCCACGGCTGACTTCACGCCCGGCTCGATCCCCTCGACGTCGTAGTACTCACGCGGCAAGCCCAGCCTCATGCCCTTGATGTCGCCGCCATAGTTGTTGAGCACGTCCTGGCGAGGGCGTTCCGAGGAGGTGGCGTCGAGCGGGTCGTAACCCGCCATCAGAGAAAGCGTCATCGCGGCGTCGTCGACACAGCGGGCAAACGGCCCGATCTGGTCGAGGCTCGAGGCGAAGGCGATCAGCCCGTATCTGCTGACCCGCCCGTACGTCGGCTTCATGCCGGCCACGCCGCACAGCGCCGCAGGCTGCCGGATCGAACCCCCTGTGTCGGTCCCGAGCGCGATCACGGCCGCGCCCGCCGCAACCGCTGCCGCGCTGCCTCCCGAGCTTCCACCCGGCACACGGTCGAGATCCCACGGATTGTGGGTCGGGAAATAACCGGAGTTCTCCGTGGAGCTGCCCATCGCGAACTCGTCGCAGTTGGTCACGCCCACCATCACCACCCCCGCCTCGAAGAGCCTGGCGACCGCCGTCGCCGTATAGGGCGGCTTGAACCCGCGCAGGATCTGCGACCCGGCGGTGGTCTCGACTCCGCGGACGCAGAGCACGTCCTTGACGGCCACCGGAATTCCGGTCAGCGGCCCGGCGTCACCCGCCTTCAGCGCCCTGTCCGCCGCGTCCGCCTGCGCAGCCGCGAGCTCCGGCGTGAGACGCAGGAACGCGTTGACGCGACCGTCCACCTCGTCGATCCTCTCCAGGTGCGCGGCGAGCACCTCGCGCGCCGACACGTCGCGAGCTCGCAGCAGCTTGCTCAGCTCGACCGCGGTCGATCCGATGAGCTTCGTCATGCCTCCTCCTGGATCGAGGGCACCCTGAAGAACCCGTCGACTGCGGCGGCGGCGTTGGCGAGAGCGTCCGCCTGATCGAGGCATGGGCGCGGCGTGTCCTCGCGCAGCCGGTTCGCGACCTCGACGACCTGCGCGGTCGGCGGGATGGCCCCGGTGTCGAGCTGCTGCAGCCGCTCGATGTGCTCGAGGATGCCGCTGAGCTGCTCGGCATAGAACTCTTCGTCGCCCGGCTCGAGGCCCAGGCGGGCGAGCATGGCGACGTGGCGGACCTCGTCCTTCGAAAGTGGCACGGAATGTAGCTTAGGTTTTCCGCGACATGCGCCCGGAGACGAGCCCGATCACCGCGATCAGCCCCGCCCACGAGCTGACGCACGTGAGGATCATCAGCACCGAGGCGATCCAGGCCGTTGCGATTGCCCAGCTCGACTGGTTCCGCATCCCCATCGCGGCGACGCCCCCGACGACCCCGGTCGCCACCGCCGCGATGCCGACCGCCACCAGCACGGCGCCCAGGCGACCCACGGCCGAAGGCTCGGACTTGAAGCTCAGGACGAACACTCCGCACGCGAGCGCCACGGCGGAGCCGGCGAGCAGCACTGACCAGATCCAGCGAGGGCTGGTGGGCTCCGTCCGAGAAGGGTTGACGCCACTGCTTGACAACCGCGCGAGTCTAAAAGAGTGGGCCGGGCGCCTGTGTGTGCGGCGGCCTGCGTCGCCACAGCGAGTTCAGGACAAGCACGGCCACGGGGAGCCCGATGCACGTCGCGCTCCACATGACGCACGCCACGGTGGCCAGGATGCGACCCCATTCACGGCCCCGCACCAGGCCACCGATGGCAGCGCTCTGGACGAGGCACATCACGGCGAGCCCGCCGGCCAGCAGGATCCCGCCGGTGCGCACTGTCGCCGGGTCCAGGCTGGTCGAGGTCGCCGTCGGGTCGATCGCGACGCCCGCGTAGAGCACGGCCACCGCGGCTGTCACCACGACGCCGGTGCCGAACACCACCAGCACCCACGCGTCCACGGCGGCCCGGGGCAAGGGCACCCGTGCCCCGCACCGGGCGCAAAATCTCGCATGGCTGGGGAGCTCCAGCCCGCAGGCGGGGCAGCGCATGCTTGCGTCTCCTAGCCCGCTCCACGCGCGGGAGCGGGGAGAATGGCCAGAAAGGCCTGTTCGTCGAGGATCGCGAGCTTCAGCTTCTGAGCCCTCTCGAGCTTCGAGCCGGCGCCAGGTCCGGCCACCACGTAGTCGGTCTTCGCGCTGACGCTCGATACGGCCTTGCCGCCCAGCTTGCGCACCAGGGCCTCGGCATCCGGGCGGCTCATGGTCTCCAGGGTGCCGGTGAACACGAACGTCTTGCCCGTGAACGGTCCCTCGGCCACGGCCTCGACCGCCTGCGGTTCGACGCCGGCGCTCAAAAGGTTGTCGACGAGCCGGCCGCCCGGGCCGTGGAAGTAAAGGTGCACCTCGCGGGCCATGTTCGGGCCGACGCCCTCCACCCTCTTGAAGTCCTCCTCTGCGGCGGCGCGCAGGCTCTCGATGGATCCGAACTCGGCGGCCAGCAGATCCGCCGTGGCCTCGCCGACCTGCGGGATGCCAAGCGCGTAGAGGAAGCGTCCCAGCAGAGGTTGCCTGCTTTCGGCGATCCGGTCGACCAGGTTCTGGGCTGACTTCTCGGCGAAACCTTCGAGCTCCGTGACCTGCTCCTTGGTCAACCGGAAAAGGTCGCTGGGGTCCTCGACCAGGCCACGGTCGATGACCTGTCCCAGCGTGGCGTAACCGAGACCCTCGATGTTCAACGCGCCGCGGCTCGCAAAATGCCGCAGTCGCTCCAGGCGCTGAGCCGCACAGAACGGGTTGATGCAGCGGTGGGCGACATATGGTTCTTCGCGCACCACCTCGCCGCCGCACACCGGGCACCTTGCCGGCATCTTCCAGCCGGTTCTGGGCTCCTTGACGCTGACGATCTCGGGAATGACGTCGCCCGCGCGATGGATCACAACTCGCGCCCCGACGTAGACGCCCTTCTCGTTCACCTGCGCCTCGTTGTGCATCGTCACGTTGCGGATGGTCACGCCGCCGACGATGACCGGCGTGACGTGCGCGACCGGGGTGAGCACGCCGGTACGGCCGACGTAGCAGGCGATTTCCTCCACCTCGGTTTCCGCCTGCTCGGGCGCGTACTTGAACGCGATCGCCCAGCGTGGGGAGCGCGCCACGAATCCCAGCTCCTGCTGCTGCGCAAAATCGTCCAATTTGACCACGATGCCATCGATCTCGTGCTCGAGCTCGTGGCGCCGCCGCTGCCACTCCGCGTGGTACTCGATGACCTCGTCGATCGAGTTGAGGCGGCGGCGATGCTTGTTGACGCGGAAACCCATCTTCTCCAGGGTGTCGAGGACCTCCCACTGGCTGCGGCAGGGTCCGGCCGGGTCAAGTGTGTACATGAAGGTCTGCAGGTCCCGGCTTGCGGTCACGTTCGGGTCGATCTGGCGCACGCTTCCCGCCGCGGTGTTGCGAGGGTTGACGAAGCGCGGGCGGCCCTGCGCCTCGATCTCGCGGTTCAGCTTCTCGAACGCGGCGACCGGAAAATAGACCTCGCCACGCACATCGAACAGGTCGGGCAGGCCAGGGACCGCCGCGGCTGAAAGTGGAACGCTGCGAATGGTTCGAACGTTGGCCGTCACGTCCTCGCCCACCGTTCCATCCCCCCGCGTGGCGGCACGCTGAAAGCGCCTTTTCGAATAGGTGATGCTCATCGCGAGACCGTCAATCTTGAGCTCGCAGCAGTACCTGACCTGGTCTCCGACCGCCGCACGGACGCGCTTGTCGAAGGCGCGGATCTCCGCCTCGTCAAACGCGTTTTGCAGGCTCAGCATCGGCGATCGATGCCGCACCTTGGCGAACTGGTCGGACGCCTCGCCGCCCACGCGCTGGGTGGGCGAGTCGGCCGACAGGAGGTCCGGCCGCTCTTCC
>DASXBJ010000030.1:0-16033 GCA_036491755.1 Candidatus Dormiibacterota bacterium | reverse complement strand
CATCCGCCATCGCGACTCAACCGAGCAGGAACGCGTGAAGGTCGGCGAGCTGGCCGAGAGGCTGACGAAGCTGGTCTCCTGATCAGGCCTCAGGCCTGCGCTGCACCAGCTCGATGATGGTCCCGTACGGGTCGCGGAGGTAAAGGCACACAGCCCCGTCCCACGGCCCGCCGGGGTCGTGGATCGTGAGCTTCCGGTGCGAGATGACCTGGACCTTCGACTGCGCCATCCGCTCCTCCACCGCCGCCATGTCGTCGACCGTGAACGCGATGTGGGTGGTGGGGGAGTCCCAGCTGTGGTGGCTGACCCGCGTCCCCTCCGGCTGGCGGTAATGGATGAGCTCCACGATCCGCCCGTCGCCCGAGTCGAGGTCCGCGATGTCGAGGTCGACCGTATGGAGGCCGAGCAGCGCGGCCAGGTCGGGTTCAGACATCGCGTGCCGGGCCAGCAACTTGAGTCCCAGGACGTCCACGTAGAAGTGGAGGGAGCGGTCGAGATCGGAGGTCGTGATCCCGACGTGGTCGATTCGCTGGGCGGTCATCTGCTCGCCAGCCGCTCGGGGACGAGGTCGCGCGCGAACACGTCCTCCACCGTTTCGGCGCGCTTGACCAGCTGAGCCTGGTCGCCCGTGACGAGGATCGTCGCGGGCCGGGGAAGGGCGTTGAAGTTCGTGGCGTTGGCGTCCTGATATGCGCCGGTGTCGAGGAACGCCAGCACGTCGCCCTGGCTCACCTCCGCGAGAATCGCGTCCGGAACGACGACGTCGAAGCCGCACGTGATCCCGACCACGTCAGCGACCATCGAGGCAGTTTCGAGGGCGCGTTCCGCCACGCAGACGGTCCAGCGGTTGCGCTCGAGGTTGACGTCCGGCAGCCAGATCTCGGACGTGTCCGTTTCGACCCAGATGTGGGATGCCGGGCGCGTCTCGCGCTTGACGTTGGTCACGGATGCCAGGTGGATCCCCGCGTTGCCGTAGATCGCGCGCCCCGGCTCTATCTCCAACCGGCGTGCCGCCGACATGCCGATGGCGGCCAGCTCCTCCCGCAGCGTGCGCGTGAGGACCTCCGCGTACTCCGCCACCGATGGCGCGTCGGGCGCGGATTGGCGCCGCGCATCGGCGCGGCCAAACGGATCGCGCGGCACGGGGTACCCGCCGCCGAGGTCGACCTCCGCCGGCTCCCAGCCGCCGGTCGCATCGCGCAGCGTGGCGATCACGCCCACGAAGCTGCGCACCATGCTCGACCACGCCGCCAGGTCAGTGGTCTGCCGCCCCGCGTGCATCGTCACCCCGGTCAGCTCGACGCCCGGCGCGGCGATCAGCGTGCGAGCCGCGTCCAGCACCTCCTCGGTGGGGATGCCGGGCTTGTAATGCCGGGCCGCCTCGCGGACGGAGATCGGCTCCGCGTAGAAGTCCGACGGCGACTCGACGTCGAAGTCGGGCCTCACCCGCACCCGGACCCTGGCAGTCCTGCCCACCTTCTTCGCCGCCGCGATCACGAGCTCCACCTCGCGAGCGGCGTCGAGAGTGATGCGCGCCCCGGCGCTGATCGCCTGCTCGACGAGGTCGGCGGATTTCGAGCTGCCGTTGAACGAGATCCGGTCGGGTGGCACGCCCGTGAGCAGCGCAGCGTGCAGCTCGCCGCGCCCGAACGTGTCGCAGCCCGCGCCCTCCTCGTTGAGGATTCGCCGCAGGGCCAGCACGAAGTTGGCCTTGATCGACGGCATCACCACCACGGGACCCTCGGTCCAGCGCCGGCGGAACTCGGAGTAAAACGTCCTGACGTTGCGCCGCAGCTGGTCCTCGGAGATCACATAAAGGGGGGTTCCGAATCTCTCGGCGAGACTCGCGGCGTCGCAATCCTCGATCGTCAGGCGGCCGCCGCGCACCGACAGGCACTCATCGATCGGCCCATCGCGCTCCACTAGGCACACAATGTCGCACATGCAGTCTCAAGACGCGGTTCTCGTCACCACCACGGAGCGGCCGGCCGGCTACGAGGTCAAGCGGGCGCTGGGCCAGGTGTTCGGAGTGGTTGTGCGCAGTCGCGGGCTCGGCGGGAACATACTCGCCGGACTTCGGGCGCTGGGTGGGGGAGAGATATTCGAGTACACCCGGCTGGTCGAGGACACACGGCGCCATGCCATCGATCGCATGGTCGAGAACGCTCGCGCCATGGGCGCCAACGCGGTCGTGATGATGCGGTTCGACTCCTCCGAGATGGGACAGACGATGACCGAGGTGGTCGCCTACGGCACCGCCGCAATCATCGAGCGAAGCGCGACATGATCCCGACAATCGTCGAGATCGCCGCCGTCCTGGTGATCGCGGTGGTCGGATATTTCATCTGGGACCAGCGTTACCGAGGGTCGGGCAAGGGCTCCTTCAAACCCACGAACGAAGTGTTCAAGGACCCGACGACAGGCAAGATGACACGCGTGTACGAGGACCCGGCTTCCGGCAAGCGCGAGTACAGGGAAGAGGAGACTCACTAGCGGCCGCGAGCAGCGTGACGGACCCCAGGAGGATCGAAAAGCTGCTGTCGGTGGCGCGTGCCACCAGGCCTGTGCCGGCCGCCGACGGCAGCGTCCTCTTCGCCTCCAGCATCAGCGGCCACGCGCAGGTCTATCGCCAGACCGGGCCAGCCATCGCTCCCACACGGCTCGCTAGCACCGAGACGCGCATGGTCCCTCACGCGCACACGCTCTTGGGCGTTCTCGTCCGCGAGGATTCGGGCGGCAGCGAGATCTGGCAGCTGGGCCTCGTCACCGCTGACGGCTACCGGCCCCTGACCACCGATCCCAGGGCGATCCACCAATCGGTGACCCTCGATCCCACCGGGCGCCGCGCCGGGCTGGGCTGGAATCCAGGCGGCCAGGCGAACGTGGTCCTCGGCGAGATCGACCTCGCGACCGGGCTCCTCACGCCGTGGGCGGAGCCCGGCGGCTACTGGTCGTGGGGCGCATGGAGCCCGGACGGGACGCGGGCGGTGGTGGTCAAGAGCCTCGGCACCCCCACCGAGAGCCACCTCCTGGAGCGATCCGGCGAGATGACGCGGCTCGTCCCGAAGGCGCTGCGGGTACAGCCGGTCCAGTGGCTGGAGGCGGGCATCCTGGTGATGACCGACCTCGATCGCGACTTCCTGGGCCTGGCGTTCGTGGACCCGGACCGGCCGGGCGCGGTGGCCCGCTGGCTCGTGGACGATGAACACGACGTCGAGGGCGTTGTGGTCGACCAGGCCCGGACGAAGGCCGCGGTCATCTCGAACCAGGGCATCTTCGACGGAATCGGAATCATCGAGCTGTCGACAGGAAGGGTGCTCGACCGGGTGGCGCTGCCGCGCGGAGTCGTCATCGCCGACCACAGCGGCGACGCGGGCTATCACGTCAACTGGAGCGCAGACGGTTCGCGGCTGTTCGTCAGCTGGGAGCTCCCCACGCGCCCGGCGGAGATCTACGAGTGGCCGGGCGGGGAGCGCTGGACCTTCACGGAAGACCTGCCGGCCGACCTGGTCGAGCCGGTGGAGACCACCTACCAGAGCTTCGACGCGCTCGAGGTGCCGGCGGTCTTCTACCGCATCGACGAGAAACCCCGCCCGACGGTCGTGCAGTTCCACGGCGGCCCGGAGGGACAGAGTCGCGGCGGCTACCTGCCGATCGCCCACCTCCTGAACTCCGTGGGCGTCAACCTGTTCCTGCCCAACGTGCGCGGCTCGACCGGGTACGGGATGCGCTTCCAGGGCCTTGACGACAGGACGCTCCGCTGGAATGGTGTCAAGGACGGCTGCGAGGCAGCCCGGCACCTGAAGCGGAGCGGACTCGCCACGAAGACCGCCGCGATGGGCGGCTCATACGGTGGATTCATGACCCTCGCGGTCCTGGTCGAGGACCCCGGCCTGTGGGACGCCGGCGTCGACACGGTGGGCATCGCCGACTGGCACACGTTCTTCCAGAACATGCCGCCGTGGCGCGGCGTGCTGCGGATCAACGAGTACGGCGACCCGAACGGTCCGGAGGCCGAGTTCCTGCGCCAGATCAGCCCGATCCACCGCGCGGATGCGATCCGGGCGCCGCTGCTGGTGATCCATGGCCGGAACGACCCGCGGGTGCCGGTCGAGGAGAGCATCCAGATCGCGGCAGCGGTCCCGCGAGCGGAGCTCCTGATCTTCGAGGACGAAGGACACGGGGTGGCGAAACTGGTCAACCAGGTCACGGCCAACCGACGAATCCTGGACTTCCTGGCGGCCAACCTTCTGTAGGGTTTTGCCGCTGTTAACGGGCTTGAATTCCAAACATTTGTTTGGTAGTTTTGGAGGGTGAGATATCCCTCGGTGAGCGCCGATAGACAGGCCCTGGCGGCCGACCTCGACCTGGCCATCGGACAGGCGTCGGCCAGGGCCCACTCGGCGATGAAGGACCTCGCCACCGCGGCTGCCGAGTTCGACGAGCTCGGAGGCTGGTCGGCCGGTGGGATCCGGTCGTTTCCTCATTGGCTCGCGATCAACGCCGGCTTCGACGTCCATCACGGGTCCGAGCTTTTGCGGGTGGGCAAGGCCCTGCAGTGCCTGCCGCGAATCGCCGAGGCCTTTGGCGCCGGGCGCCTGTCTTTCGACAAGGTCAGGCAGCTCACGACCGTGGCGACGCCGGCCACGGAAGAGCTGCTCCTCGAGATCGGTCTCGGCGCCTCGGGCTCGCAGCTGGCTCGGATCTGCACATCGCTTCGGCGTATCGCCAGGGCCGAGGAGCTCGACCATGACGAGCGGGCGCAGGCCGAACGTGGCCTGTGGACCGAATGGGGCGAGGACGGGATGATGCGCCTGGTCGCGAGGTTACCGGCCGAGGACGCGGCGGTGGTCATGGCCGCCATCGAGTCGGTCGTGGCCTCCCGGCCGCTGCAGAACGCGGCAGGGTCTGAAGTCGTCGACCCGGCCGAAGAGCCGTGGGCGGCGCGGCGTGCCGATGCGCTGGTGGCCATCTGCGACCGGGTGCTCGCGGGCGCTGCCGAAGATCTGGTTCCTGCCGGCGCAGCGCGGCAGGTCGTCGTGCACGTCGACGTGGGCGTGCTCACCGGTGAGATGCCGCTGGGTCGTTGTGACGTCGACCGCCGGATGCCGCTGTCCTCCGAGGCCGCCCGACGCATCGGCTGCGATGCGGAGGTCGTTGCGCTCACCGAACGAGACGGCCTGCCGATCGACGTCGGTCGCAAACACCGCATCGTTCCGGATCGGCTGCGCCGGGCGCTAGAGGTCCGCGATCGCTTCTGCCGCTTCCCCGGCTGCGGAGTCCCGGCACACATGGCCGAGGCCCATCACGTGGATCACTGGGCGGACGGAGGCCGGACCGATCGGGACAACGTCCTCATGCTCTGCGGCTTCCATCACCGCCGTCATCACGGCGGCGGCTACACGATCAGGAAGACACCCGGTGGCTTCAGCTTTGAGACTCACGACGGCCATGTGATCGGTTCACGCGCTCTCGGCGTGCCCCATACCGAAGATGCGATTACGTTTGTCCCGGAGAGCGCGCGGGCGGAATGGGGCGGCGTGGCGATGGACCTCGACCACACCGTCTGGGTTCTCACCCACCACATCGAGCTGGCGCAAGCCCGCCCGGCGCCGCCTGACTAGCTCCTTTCCAGGCTCACCTCGACCTCGCTCAGGACACTGCTCAGGGGCCGGCGGAACCGGTCCAGATGGGTATGGCTTCGCGAGCCCGGGCGCCAGTCAAATTCCAGGTGACCAGCACGTTCAGAGGGTTCGCAGATACCACGGATCTCGTTCGACGGGATGAACAGGCATTCTTCATGGAAGCCCTTCTCATCGCGAAGCCACGCGAGAACCACGAAGTAGGTCGCCGGCGAAGGCCGAAAGCTGGAGGCGAGGATGCTCACCGTACCGGCCGGGCGGGACAGGTCGACACCGATCGTCTTGATCTGAAGCCCGAGCACGTGCCGGCTGGCAAGGTGGAGGATCACCAGCTCCGCTGTCTCTGAATCCGGGAAGGCGCGAAACAGATCGAGGCTCCCGGACGCCGCGAGCCGGCGGATCACCTCCACCTCGCCGAGAAAGCCCTCCTCGCTGCGCCAGACCGGAGTGAGAGGAACAGCCTCGTCGGCGGAGGCGCCTGCCATGGGCGGAATGCCGAATTGCTCGACCAGGCGCTCCGACGGAACCAGGTAAGGAAGCCAGCGGCTGTTCGATCGAGGTTGCATGCCAAAGCCCATCGAGTAGACAGGGCGCCCGTTGGCAGACGAGAGCTCGGCCAGGCGCTTGAAGTCGCCCTCCGGAACCACCAGCATCGTCGGGCCGACGCCTCCCTCGGTGATCAGGCCACTGACGATCAGCGCCTTGTCGTCCTGGAGCGAATTGGCCCAGACCACCAGGTGCACCTCGCCGTCCACGAGGACCGAGCGGGCTTTGGCCTGCACCGGCAGGTAGGCCCCGTCGCCCAAACGATGCACCAGCGCGTCGATGCCGCGGTCCGCGAGCGGCAGGAAGACATGCAGCCCACCTCGCGATTGCTCGGTGAGCAGCGCCCACAGCCGGAACTCGAACACCTGGCCTGAGGCGCTCGACTCGCGCCCAGTCCACGGTGGGGTCAAGTTCCGCAAAGGTTCTCGGCTGCCCTCAGATACACCTGGACGCACCTCTCCAGCGAGGCGACGTCGACCCACTCCACGTCGGCGTGCTCGCCCTTTCCGGCCGGACCGAAAGCAACGGTGGGAATTCCGGCGGCGTTGGTCAGCGCCATATCCATCCAGTACCCCACGCCGATCGCGTCCGCGGTCCCGTGCATTGCATCGGATGCTGCCTGGGCGACGGCGACCGCGAGGGGATGGTCCGCGCCGAGCTCTGACGCTGCGCGCTCGAGAACGATGCGTACCGTCGCTTCCAACCTCGGGTCTTCCTCGCGTGCGAGCGCGATCAACGCCTCGAGCTCACCCATCGCCCTGGGGGCGCCCTCGCCCGGGATCGTGCGGCGCTCCACCTTGACGGCGCACCGCGCCGGGTAGGTGCTCCACTCCTGCCCGCCCTCGATCACCGAGGCGTGCACGGAACCTCGGCCCAGCAGCCGGTGGCCCGCCCCCGCCCGCAGCCGCCGATCCAGGTTGACGATCCCGGTCAGGATCCTGCCCATGCGGCCGATGGCGTCGATCCCCGCCTCCGGAAGCGAGCCATGGGCGGCCAACCCGCGCGTCTCCACCTCTAGCCAAACGAATCCCTTGTGAGCGAGGCACAGCCTCAGCTCGGTCGGCTCCGTGACGATCGCGGCGTCCGCGTGAAATTGCTCGAGCACGGCGCTGGTGCCCAGGCTCGCCACCTCCTCGTCCGAGACCGCGGTGATGATCAGATCGCCCTTGAGCCCGAGCCTGCCGGCCTCGCGGGCGGTGAGCATGATCGCGGCCAGGCTGCCCTTCATGTCGCACGCGCCGCGGCCGTAGATCCGCCCGTCGCGCACCACCGGCTCGAAAGCGCGCTCCATGCCGCCCGCCCCGACCGTGTCCATGTGCGCGTTGAGCATCAGGGTCTTGCCTCCGCCGCTGCCGCGCAGAACACCCACGACGCTGGGACGGCCCCGCACCGGCTCGACGATCGAAACCTCGAGCCCTTGATCGCGGAGCCAGGATTCGACAAATCTGGCAATCTCAGCTTCGCCGCTGCCATCAGCGACCAGGTCCGGGTTCACGGACTCGATGGCCACGAGCTCGCAGGCCAGCTTCTGCACGTCGTCGCGGAGAGCCATCTCGGTGGCCGGATTCTAAGCGCCGCGCAATTTGGCAATCCCGCCTGTCGGTGCGATGCTTATCGCTTCGCGGCCGTTCACGGGAGGGTATCGATGAAGACGCTCGAGAGAACCAAGGCGCCTAGCGCTGGACCCGGCCAATCCCCCCGCCGCGCCTTTCGCCCGGCCGACGTCCTCAAACAGGTGGTGCTGCAGTCCCTGGCGGTGGCGCCCGACGGCTCGTCCATCATCTACGTCCGCCGCACCGTGGAGGACGGCAAGTACGTCCGGCGCCTCTGGCGGACCACGTTTCGAGGCGGCCGCTCGGAGCAGCTCACCTCAGGGAAGAGCACTGATACCCGGCCCCGTTTCTCACCCGACTCGCGCTCGCTCCTCTTCATCTCGGATCGCTCGGGCAAGCCCCAGGCCTGGGTCATGCCACTCAGCGGCGGCGAGGCCCGCCAGGTGACGGACATGACCGGCGGCGTGGGCGCCGCGGACTGGTCGCCCGACGGCATGCGACTTCTATTGCTCGCCCCCTCCGGTGAGAAGCGATTCATCGTCGGCAAGGCCGACGACCCCGTGGCCAGGCGCATTCGTGACTACACGTGGAAGGTCGACGGCGGCGGCTATCGAGACGAGTTCACCGCGGCATGGATCGTCGACGTCGACGGCGCCGGAAAGCCGCGCCGCCTGACGGCTCCGACCTACGACGTGGGCGGCGCCTGCTGGTCGCCGGACGGCCAGCGCATCGCCTTCCTCGCCGATATGCGAAAGGACGCCGACCTGCACGAGCTTCCCGCTCTGTGGACCGTTCTGGCCGCGACCGCCACCCGGGCCGAACCAGAAAAGCTGGCCGAGCTTCCCGGCGGTGTGAACAACATGGCCTGGGCGGCCTCGAATCACATCGCGTACCTCGGCAGCAGCAGGGACAGAGGTCCCGGCTGGGCCAACATGGAGCTGCACGTCCTCGACGGCAAGCATTCGCGCCGGCTGGCGGCCGATCACGACCTGAACATCACCAACACGTGCTATGGCGACTACCAGGATGGCGATGCGGCCTGGCCGCCTCCGGTGATGTGGCTGGACGAGAACAACGTCCTCGGCGTGGTGACCAGTCGCGGCTCGTCGCTGCCCTACCGGTTCGGGCTGGACGGCAGCGTCGAAGCCCTCGCCGAGGGTGACTTCATCTGCAACTATGTCGCCACCGGAGGCGGCCGGATCGCGGCGGTCGCCTCAACAGACGGACCGTCGGAGGTTTACGCGGTCGAGGACGGGGCGATGCGCCGGCTCACCACGGACGGCAGCCGTTGGTACGGGCCCTTCCGGCGGCAGGTGGAGCGGCTCACCATCCCGCATGAGGACGGCCACGACATCGACGCCTGGCTCATGCCCGCGCGCGGGCGCCGCGATCGCGGGCCGATGGTCATCACGGTCCATGGAGGTCCGCATCTCTCGTATGGCCCGACGCCGTGGCTGGAGATGAACGCTCTCTCGGACGCGGGATTCCACGTCCTGTGGTCGAACCCCAGGGGATCGACCGGCTACGGCGAGGCATTCACGCGCTCGATCGATGGGCGCTGGGGGGACAGGGACGCGAGCGACATCCTCCGGCTGGCCGCGTGGGCGATCGACGAGGAGCTGGCGGAGCCGGATCGCATCGGGATCATGGGGCTCTCCTACGGAGGCTTCATGACCAACTGGCTCCTCGGCAGGCATCCTGGCGTGTTCGCGGCGGCGGCCAGCGAGAACCCCGCGACCGACATGATCGCCATGTACGCCACCTCAGACTTCGGCCGCATCATCGGACCGGCCGCCGTGGGCGTGGATGACCTGTCAGATCACCTCACGGATTTTCTCGACCACTCGCCGTACACCAAGATCCATCGCAACCACGCGCCGCTGCTGTTGCTGCAGGCGGAGAACGACCTGCGATGCCCGCCGGGCAACTCCGACATCGTGTTCACGATCCTTCGGTCGCTGGGGCGCAAGGTCGAGATGGTCAGGTACCCGGGCGAGTCTCACATCATGCTCATGATCGGCCGGCCGGACCGCCGCATCGACCGGCTCGAACGCATCGTGGGCTGGTTCGCAGAGCACCTCCTCCCGACGAAATAGTCGGCGATCGCGACCATCCTTCCTGGCAAGGTTTTTCCGGCCCTTAACCTGCCCTTTCCGTCGACGGGTCAAGCTTTTCGGGACGCTAGGTAGGGGGTCCGGGCGACCAGAGCCCGGGTCATTTCTAGGGAGGGCTTATGCGACCTGGACGAGCTTTGATTCCGGTGGTGGGCGCGGCGCTGCTGACACTTTTCTCGATGAGCCCGGCCATGGGTTCGGTGGCGGTCGGGAAAACCGTCGCCACGGCGCCGGCCACGACGACTCCGATCAAGCACCTCGTTGTGATCTTTCAGGAGAACGTTTCGTTCGACCACTACTTCGCGACCTATCCGATCGCCACGAACACATCGGGCCAGCCCTTTGACAATGGGTCGCGCGGGCTCAAGGTCAACAACCTCGCCAACACTCCCGGCGTGGGCGGCGTCGGCAACCTGTTGACCAACAACCCGAACCTGGTCAACCCGCAGCGCCTGGACCCCGCGACCGTCAACGGCATCCTGACCTGCGACGAGAACCACAACTACAACTCCGAGCAGAAGGCGTTCGACGGCGGCGCGATGGACAAGTTCGTCCAGACCGTCGGCACGAGCAGCGGCACCAGCGGCACCGGCCAGCCGTGCAGCCCCAACGACGTCATGAAGTACTACGACGGCAACACGGTCACCGCTTACTGGAACTACGCCCAGCAGTTCTCGATGAGCGACAACTCGTTCTCGTCGACCTTCGGACCTTCTTCTCCAGGCGCCATCAACCTGATCTCCGGCAACACCGGCACCGTCGGCCTCTCGGTCAACGGCGCCACGACCAACGGCTTCGACACCGTTCCCGACGGCAAGGGCGGCTTCTCGCTGATCGGTGACGCGCAGCCCTACTACGACGACTGCTCGACCCGAGACGCCGTCTCGATGACCGGCCTCAACCTGGGCGACAACCTCAACGCCGCCGGCCTCAGCTGGGGCTGGTTCCAGGGCGGGTTCCGGCCGACCACCACATTCGCCACCGCGACCAAGGCGGCGCCGCAGCCGACCAGCACCTTCATCCCTGACCAGTTCAGCGGCAAGTTCAACGTCGCGCCGGCCACCAACCAGGGCCTGTGCAACGCGGTCCACCCGGTCGGGGCCGCCGTGGGCGGCACCGGTGGGACGACCGCCGGCGCCACCAACTACGGCAACAAGGACGACTACATCCCGCACCACGAGCCGTTCCAGTACTACGCGACGACCGCCAACCCGCACCACCTGGCGCCGGCCTCGCTGAACGTGATCGGCACCGACACCCAGACCATCACCGGCGGCGTTCCGCAGTTCAACACCGCGAACCACCAGTACGACACGAGCGACTTCGACGCCCTGGTCGCCGCCATCAACCACGGGTACCTCTCCGCGGACCACCTGCCCGCGGTCAGCTTCCTGAAGGCGCCTGGCTACCAGGATGGGCACCCCGGCTACTCGGACCCCATCGACGAGCAGCAGTTCGTCGTCAACGAGATCAACGCGCTCCAGCACACGCCAGACTGGTCCAGCACCGCGGTCGTGATCGCTTACGACGACTCGGACGGCTGGTACGACCACGTTTACAGCGGCGTGCACAACGGGTCGACCAGCCCGGCCGACTTCCTCTCGGGCACCGGGCAGTGCGGCACGGCCACCGACCCCCGGCTCGGCGGCCAGCAGGGCCGCTGCGGCTACGGCCCGCGCCAGCCCCTCCTCGTCATCTCGCCTTTCGCCAAGAAGGGCGCGATCGACCACACGGTCACCGACCTCAGCTCAATCACCAAATTCGCCGAGGACAACTGGCATCTGCCGCAGATCGCCGGTTCGTTCGACTCGATCGCCGGCTCGTTGAACGGCCTGTTCAACTTCCGGAATGAGAACCAGCAGGGTGACAACTCGAAGCTCTTCCTGGACCCCACCACAGGACAGGCACTCGACCAAAAGTCATAGACAAGCGTGCACCGCGATAGAGCGAGGGCCCGGCGCGGGCCCTCGTTCTTTTTTTCCGGCCAGTTGAGAGCCGGCACGACCGCCTTCTAGCGGCGCCCCGGCGGGTAGCGCCGTCGCAAGGTTGCCGGCACCGATTCGTTACGCCGGGCAAAGGAGGTGATCTCGCAAGTGATCGCGCCCATTCTCACGTTCCTCAGCACCCGAATCGTGTATGTCTTCGTCAGCGTGGTCGTCGTGGTGGCCGCGGTGCCGACGATCGTGGCGATCCACGGCAACACGATCACCATCACCACGGTTGCGTCTTCGAGCCGCCACGGGGAGGTGGCCTCTGCGGGCCGCCACAAGGGCGATGACGCCCGCACCCGACTGGTCATCCAGGTCAAGACGGCGGGCGACGATGCGATTGTCAAGCTGAACACCGAAGAGGTCAGCTGCGACGCGCAGATCGCCCAGCTCGCGTCCGTGTCCACGCTCTCCAGCACCGCGACGACGGCGGCGATCGAGCGCGGCAAGAGCGAGTTCCACAACAACGAGCAGCCGTTCATCAGCGAGATCAAGGCCGACGAGGACGAGATCGCTCAGATGAAAGTCGTCAGCAGTACGACTGTGCAGACATTCCTGCTCCGCATCCAGACCATCGAGACCACGGCCCTCGGCGACGACGGCCATCATCAGTCGGCCGGGTCGCTGTTGACGGTGTGCGAGTCGATCATCGTCGAGATCCGCACGATCGTCGTCGTGGTTCAGGCGCCCCAGCCGCCCTCGGGCGGCGGTGGCGAAGGCGACGACATCAAGCCAAAAATCTGATCCTGGGGCGCAATGTTTTCGCCCTGAGAGCGTTGATCAGCAAAGAACCCAAGAGCGCGGGCCCCGCCATCTCCCTGTTCGGCAGCCCCCGCTCACCGTCAGCCTGGCGGGCGCACCTCCCTGCGGCCCGCTGGGCTCTTATTCGTTTCCCTCCATCACTGGCCGACCAGGCGGATCGTCCAGAAGTCTGAGGAGAGGGCCGGCTGGATCAGGTACGAGTAGGGCAGGGTGAAGTAGCCCTTCATGCCCCAGGCCGGACCCCAGGAGTTGCGCACGATGAACCGCTGGACCGCGTCGTCGTAGCCCACGGCCATCACCGCGTGGCCGCCCAGGGGCCGCTCGCCCCAGCCGGGCATCGGAGCATGGCCGGTCCTGGCGACCGCCTGGCTCTCAAAGCTCTGGTAAACGGTGAACCCGAACACGAACGGGTAGCCCGAGGCCAGGCAGCCTTTCATCTGGTTCATGTCCTGGACCAGGCTCTGGTAGGAGATCGCGCGGTCGAACACGGCGTCGTTGTATGCCCGCGCCGAGGGCTTGGCGGCGAACTTTGCGATCACGTACGGCCACTCCGACTCTGGGCAGACGCCCTGGCTCGCCACCGACTTGATCCCGTCGCGCAGCTGGGCACCGCTGTCCGAGCGTACCGTGCCCTCGATGACGCGCTCGTTGTAGTAGATGAACAGGCGAGACGGGACGAAGTCCTGCAGGCGCTGCTTCCGGCGATCGAACTCAATCGCGCCCGCGATCGCGTTGGCCGTGCAGCTGCCCAGCTGACCCTGGTTGTAGACCTTCGGGCAGCGGCGGCGCATGTCGACCTTGCCGGGCAGCGCGGTGAGGAACTGCGACGGCGCCGAGTAGAGGTGGTCGCGCTGGTCGGGCTGGTCGGGGATCCATCCGTAGCGGGCGATCTTGCGGGGTTTGGTCATTCAACTACTCCTTCAAACAGCCGTTGCGGAGTGCTTCCCGGGCGATTATCGCGGTGCTAGGCTTGCCGGGGTGCACGACGCCATGCGGTTGGTCCGACTCGCTGGAATCGTGGCCGGGATCCTCTTCCTGGTCGCCTTCATCTGGGTGGTGCTGCTCGGCCCCGCAGCTCTCCTGCTGTTGACGCCGCGAAGCTGAGCTACAGGTAAGCCCAGGTCGCCACGCTTGGCGACTCGCCGACGTACGCGTCCACGCCGTGCGCGAAACGGTGCGCCTCGAGCACGATCGCGGTCGCGCGCGCATGGCCTTCGAGGATGACGAGCCGGCCGTCCGGGCGGCGCAGCGCGATGATCTCCGGCACCTTCTTCTCTGAGTGGCAGATCCCGTGAGCCAGCGACAGCACGACCATGTTGGTCGCGTCGCCGGTGAACACGTGGCCGACGTTGCTGGCTCCCTCCGCGACCTTGCGTGTCACCGGTGCGAGGATCACCCAGGCCCCGCTGCGGCTGGCGTAAAGCATCTCCGCGACCTCCTCGGTGGCCAGCTTGAACCGCCGCCACTGGATGTCGTTCGCCAGGCCCTGGAAGCTGCCCGCGCTCATGCCGAACCCGTGCGTCTTGGTGACGATCCGCCGGCGCAGGTCGTTCTGCTCCTTGTCCTTGAGATTGGGCGAGCGCGCGGCCTTCAGCGCCATCGAGAGATAGGCGGGATTGGGCGGGTCGCCGACGATGTACTGCTGGAAGTCGACCGACTCGATCTCGGCCTGGAGCCACGCGAGGATGACATGGTCGTCGGTGACCGCTCCGAGGTCGTCCATGCGGCAACTTTAGAATGACCAGAGCAATGCCGAGAGCTTCAACGAGCAGCCACAAGTGGGTTTATCACTTCCGAGAAGGGTCGGCCCAGATGCGCGACCTGCTCGGCGGCAAGGGAGCCGGCGCCGCCGAGATGACGCGCGCCGGGATGCCCGTGCCGCCCGGTTTCACCATCACCACCGAGGCGTGCCGCGAGTACTACAGGCAGGACCGCAAGCTCCCGCGCGGCCTTTGGGAGCAGGTGACGGCGGCGCTGAAGGTGCTGGAGCGCAGCGCCGGCAAGAGGTTCGGCGACCCGCACGACCCCCTGCTCGTCAGCGTGCGCTCGGGCGCGAAGTTCTCGATGCCCGGGATGATGGACACCGTCCTGAACCTCGGCCTCAACGAGGAGACCGCCAGAGGGCTCGCGGCGCTGACGAAGGACGAGCGTTTTGCGCTCGACGCCCATCGTCGCTTCATCCAGATGTTCGGCAAGACGGTAAAGGGCATCGACGGCGACCTGTTCGAGCACGCGCTGGCCGCGGCCAAGAAAAGGGCGCGGGTCAAGACCGACCCCGAGCTGACCCCGCAGCAGCTGCGCCCGCTGGTCTCCAAGTTTCTCGCGATATATAAGGACGCGACCGGCACCGAGTTTCCGACCGACCCCGTCGAGCAGCTGCGCGAGGCGATCGAGGCGGTGTTCCGCTCGTGGAACACCGACCGCGCCAAGACGTACCGCCGCATGGAGCGCATCCCGGACGACCTCGGCACCGCGGTCAACGTGCAGATGATGGTCTTCGGCAACATGGGCGAAGGGTCCGGCACGGGGGTCGCTTTCACGCGCAACCCGATCACCGGCAAAAAAGAGCTGTACGGCGACTATCTCGCGAACGCCCAGGGCGAGGACGTGGTCGCCGGCGTGCGCGACACGGAGCCGATCAGCGCCTTGCGCAAGCACCTGCCGAAGGTGTACGCGCAGTTCGACCGTTACGCGCGCCGGCTGGAGAAGCACTACAGGGACGTGCAGGACCTCGAGTTCACGATCGAGCGCGGCAAGCTCTACATGCTGCAGACGCGCTCGGCCAAGCGAACGGGCGAGGCGGCTGTGCAGATCGCGGTCGCGATGGTCAAGGAGCGTCTGATCAGCCGAAAGGACGCTGTCGCGCGCGTCGAGCCGCGCCAGCTGGAACAGCTCCTGTTTCCCAGGGTCGACCCGGCGGCGAAGGTTTCGCCGCTGGCCAGAGGTGTGCCCGCCTCGCCGGGCGCCGCGACCGGGGGCGCCGTCTTCGACGCCGACACCGCGGTGGAGTGGGGCAAGGCCGGCAAGAACGTGATCCTCGTCCGCGTCGAGACCAACCCCAACGACGTGCATGGGATGGTCGAGGCGAAGGGCATCCTCACCCAGACCGGCGGCACCGCTAGCCACGCTGCGCTGGTCGCGCGCGGAATGGGACGGCCATGTGTCGTGGGCGCGAGCTCGATCGACGTCGACGTGCGCAAGCGCACCTTCTCCGCCAACGGCACGACGATCAAGGAGGGCGATCAGATCACCATCGACGGGACGACGGGCGATGTTTACGTGGGCAACGTGCCGACGATCGATGCCCGCTCGCTGAACAAGCACCCGGCCGCGAGCGCGATCCTGCGCTGGGCGGACGAGTTCCGCCGTCTCGAGGTTTGGGCCAACGCCGACTATCCGCGCGACGCGAAGAAGGCGCGCGAGAACGG
>DASXBJ010000029.1:0-22390 GCA_036491755.1 Candidatus Dormiibacterota bacterium | reverse complement strand
CGTGCCGATCGCAATCGTGGGCAAGTACATCTCGCTGCCCGACGCCTACCTCAGCGTCATCGAGGCGCTCCGCCATGCCGGCATCCACCATGGTCTTGGGATCGACATCCACTGGGTGTCGTCAGAAAAGCTCGACGCCGGCGACACGTCGCCGCTGCTGGGGGTGGCCGGGGTCGTCGTGCCGGGTGGCTTCGGCTACCGCGGCATCGAGGGCAAGGTCGTGGCCTCGCGCTATGCGCGACACAACCGCATCCCATACCTTGGCCTGTGCCTCGGACTGCAGTGCGCGGTCATCGACTTTGCGCGCGAGATGCTGGACGCGCCGGACGCGAACTCCACCGAGTTCGCCGCCTTCACCTCCACACCGGTCATCGATCTGATGCCCGAGCAGCGCAACGTCGACCAGATGGGTGGTTCGATGCGGCTGGGTCTTTACCCGTGCAAGCTCGCCCCCGGATCCCTCGCCCACAAGGCGTATGGGGAAGAGGTCGTCTATGAGAGGCACCGGCACCGCTTCGAGTTCAACAACGAGTACCGCGAGGTCATGAACGAGAAGGGCATGGTTTTCAGCGGCGTATCGCCCAACGGCCGGCTCGTGGAGATCGTCGAGCTCGCCGATCATCCGTGGTTCGTCGCCAGCCAGTTCCATCCCGAGCTTCGTTCCCGCCCGAACCGAGCCCACCCGCTGTTCCGCGACTTCGTCCGGGCTGCATTCCTGCACAGCGGGATCGACCAGATGGAGCTTCGCCCCGTGGAGCTGCTCGAAGAGACCGAGAGCAGCTAGCACTCGAACATGGGGCAGCAAAGAAGCGGGATTCCTTCCTTCGAGGCGCGTGGCGAGCTCTCACTCGAGCTCGTTCATGCGACTGAGGCGGCCGCGCTCGCCAGCGCTCGGCTGCTGGGCAAGGGCGACCCGGACCGCGTTGCCGAAGCGGCGTCGGACGCGATGCGCCTGGCGCTGGAAGCCTCCGACCTGACGGGCACCATCGTGCTGAGCCTGCCCCATCAAACGCTCCTTCCGCAGGGCATGGTCATCAAGGGCGGGCCGCGGCACGTCGACCTGGGACTGTTTCCGGTGGAGGGAGCGAGCCAGGTGGCGCGCGGCCATATCAATGCCGTCTCCGTGCTGGTCGCCGTCGAGCCGGGCGGGTTTCCGCAGCTGCCGGCCGTCTCGCAGATGGAAAAGTTCGTCGCAGGCCCTGCCTCGCGGGGGGCGATCGACCTCGACGACACGCTGGCCGACAACCTGCGCCGCATCGCCTTTGCCCGCGACTCCCGCGCGCAGGACCTCACCGTAGCAATCCTCGAGCGACCGCGCCACCAGGAGGTCATTGTCGAGGTGGCTGCCTCAGGAGCCAGGATCCGAATGCTCGAGGAGGGCGATTTCGCGAGCGCCGTGATGGCCGCTCTGCCCGACACCGGGATCGATGCCGCGATCGGGATCGGCGACCTGCAAGCGACCCTGGTCGCCGCCTGCGCCGTACGGTGCCTCGGCGGCGAGCTGGTGGCCCGGCTGCTCCCACGCAACGACGAGGAACGCAACGTCATCGGAGATCTGGCCTCCCATGTGTACGGGATTGCCGAGCTCGCTCCGGCGGCCGAGATCTCGGTTGCCATCACCGGCGTGACGGGCGGGCCGCTGCTGCCGGGGGTCGTCTTTGGCAGCGGCTGGGCCGAGACGTCGTCGCTTCTCATGTCGAGCCGGCACGCAACCGTCCGCCGCATGGTCACGCGCCACCACGTCATCGGGGATCCGAGCTAAAACCCTGCTCGCGGCCGTGGCCGCCGCGAGCGTGCTGGCGTCCTGCACCGGTTCCGGCGGCGCACCTTCGACATCGAGCGCGGGCCGGGTCCAGGCTGCTGCACCGAGCCCGCGGCCGTCTCCGCCGGCCAGCCCGCCTCCATGTGTGCAGCCCGCGGCCCGGCCGGTGGCATCGGGCGTCAGCTCGGCCGATCCGGTGCTGATGCTGGGTGCCGGACTCAACGGCCCGGATGACGTTCTGCAGGTAAGCGACGGCAGCGTGCTCGTCGGCGAGCACGGCGACGGCCACATCTCGAGGATCTCGCCGGACGGCACGCTGGCGCGCCTGCCCCAGGTGGTCCCGGAGGCGGAGGGCATCGCGCAGATCGCCGGCGTGACCTACATCGCCGACCAGTTCAACGCCCGCGTCGTCGCTCTCACAGATACAGGGGTGAGGACCGTGCTGCAGCTCACGCCGGTGGCCAGCGGCGAGAACCTGGACGGGATCGCCTCGGACGGCGTCCGGCTGATCGTCCCGGACAGCCCGCACTCCACGCTGCTGGTGGTCGACACATCCGGCTCGATCCTGCGCAGGGTTGGCGGCTTCCGCCGGCCCGCGGGCGTGTCATTGGGCTCCGGCGGCGCATACCTCGTCGCCGACGAGAACGCCGGCGCGGTGTACTCGGTCGGCTCGAGCGGAGGCCCGCAGCGCCTGTTCGGCGGCCTCCCGGGCGTCGACGACGCCGTCCAGGACGTGCCGGGCAACAATCACGTTTTCGCGATCCTGCCGGCGGCGGGCCGGCTGATCGACCTCACCTCGGGTGAAACGGTCGCGAGCGGCCTGAAGAACCCGCAGGGGCTGGATTTCGACGGGGCCGGCAACCTGATCGTGGCGGAGAGCGACAACGGCCGGCTCGACCTCGTGGTCAGGCACTTCGCCCTGGAGGCTCCGACCGGCACGGTCCAGCTGGTTGCCGGCCAGTCGGTCTGCCTAGGGATCCTGAGGGCGCCGGGTGACACCGAGGCGGTGAGCGTCGATGCCGCCTCCAACGCGGGCTACGACGGGACGCCGACCACGGCCAACGTCGTGGAGGTGCAGCCGGACCCCTGCCTGGTCGCGGTTTGCACGGCGACGATCTCAGTTCACGGGAGCGCCGGCCCCGTGTTCGCGCAGTTCAGCTATCGGGATTAGGGGTCTCGGGTGAGGGGTATCAATACAGGTACGACATGAGCGACAGGGACCCCTTTCTACAGCCGCCCGGCGACCAGCTTCCGCCACCTCCCGCTTACCCGGTGACCGCGGACATCCCGCCGCAGTCGCAATACCACTACTCGCCCGCGCCGGCAAACCGCGGCAACAGGGGTGTGATGGGCGGTCTGCTCGCCCTCCTGGCCGGCGCCTGGGCGTACGGGAAATACGCGCTCTTGCTGTTCTTCAAGATCCCGGCCGCCACGACGCTTTTGTCGTTGGTCGTGAGCTTTGGCGGCTACGCGCTCTTCTACGGGCCGTGGTTCGCCCTGGTGCTGGTCGTGATGATCCTCATCCACGAGATGGGGCATGTCGTCGAGATCAGGCGACAGGGCATGCACGCCACCGCGCCGATCTTCATCCCGTTCATGGGCGCCGCGATCTTCCAGCGCTCTCACCCTACCGACGCTCTGAAGCAGGCGCAGATAGGCATCGCGGGCCCGATCGCGGGCACGATCGGCGCGACCGCCGCCCTGGCGATCTTCGGATCGACCCACAATGAGATCTTCCTGCTCGCGGCGTGGATCGGCTTCTACATCAACCTGTTCAACCTGGTCCCGATCTGGCAGCTGGACGGGGCGTGGATCCTGGGCCCGGTTTCACCTTGGTTCCAGGTCGGCGCGTTGGCCGTGGTGGGATTGGGCGCCATCCTCCTCCACTTCTTCATCAGCCCCTTCCTCATCATCTTCGCCCTGCTTGGCATCCCGAGCCTGCTGGCGCGGTTCCGCAACGCGAAGAACCCGTACTACACGTCGGTTCCAATGAGCGGCAGGGTGACGATGGGAATCGCCTGGCTGGCGCTGGTGTTGTACCTCGGCGTTGCCAGCCTGCAGGCCAACAGCTTGCTCGCCACGTTCGCCCGGTAAACTAACCCGTCTGGAGACGAAAACTTGAAAGCACAGATCCACCCCACCTACTACGAGGACGCGGTCGTCACCTGCGCATGCGGGAACACGTTCACGACCGGCTCGACGCGAAAAGAGCTCAAGACCGAGATCTGCTCCGTCTGCCACCCGTTCTTCACGGGCACGCAGAGGATCGTGGACACGGGCGGCCAGGTCGAGCGCTTCCGCAAGCGGGCAGCGAAGACCAGAGTCTAGATGCCGCTACCGGACCCGTCCGGAGCGGAGTCGGTGACAGGGAGCCCTCAAGCGGCGACGCGCGCCGCTGGCCAAAAGGCGGAGCAGCCGTTTTTCTATGGCGGACAGGCTGTGATCGAAGGCGTGATGATGCGCGGCAAGCACCACTACGCGGTGGCCGTCCGCTTGCCGAATACCAAGGAGATCGTCGTCGATCGCGGCGAGCTGAAGGCGTCGATCTACGTCAATCCCATCTGGAAGCTGCCGTTCGTGCGAGGTCTGGCCCTCATCGCCGAGCAGATGCACCTCGGCATGAAGTCGCTCATCTGGTCCGCCAACCAGAACGCGGGCGGCAACGAAATAGAGATCGGCAAAAAGGAGATCACGACCTCGGTCGCGGTCGCCGGGGTGTTCGCGCTGGCCGTCTTCATCGGCCTGCCGCTGCTTCTGGCCAGCGTTGCGGTCCATCGCAGTGGTGGGTTTCTGTTCGTCTTGATCGAAGGCGTGGTTCGAGTCGTGCTGGTGCTCGGCTACCTGGCGGCGATCGCCATGCTGCCAGACGTGCGCCGCGTGTTTCAGTACCACGGCGCCGAGCACAAAACGATCAACGCGTTCGAGTCGGGCTGGCAGCTTGATGTGCCGTCGGTGCGCCGCGCGAGCACGCTGCACCCACGCTGCGGAACCGGCTTCCTGCTCGTGGTGCTCGTCATCAGCGTGGTCGTGTTCAGCATCGTTGCCCTGTTTCATCCCAACTGGTTCTGGCTGGTGGCAAGCCGGGTTCTCGCCATCCCGCTCATCGCCGGGTCGGGCTTTGAGCTCATCCGCTTCATGGCGCGCCACCGCTACAACCCGGTGATCAAAGTCGCGTTGCTGCCGGTGTTGGGGACCCAGAAGTTCACGACGCGCGAGCCGTCCGACGACATGCTCGAGGTCGCGATCACCGCGTTCGAGAGCGCTCGCCAGGGTGAGGAGGAAAGCACGGGAGCTGCGGCGTGATCGACCGCCTCGAGGGGATCGCGCGGCGCTACCGCGAGATCGAGAACGAGATGGGTCGACCCGAAGTGGCCTCGGACCATGAGCAGCTGACCAAGCTCGCGCGGGAACAGCGCTCCCTGCGCGAGACCTATCAAACCTTTGAAGCCTTCAAGAAGGCGCAGCACGAGCTCGAGTCGGCCCGCGACCTGCTGAGGCACGAGAAAGATCCGGAGATGCAGGAGTACCTGCACGCCGAGGAGCATCGCGCCGCCGCCCAGGCGGCGGAGCTCGATGAGAAGCTCAAGGTGCTGCTCCTGCCCAAAGACCCGAACGACGATCGCGACGTCATCGTCGAGATCCAGGGCGCCGAGGGCGGGGAGGAGGCGGCGCTGTTCGCCGGCGACCTATTCCGCATGTATACCAAGTGGGCCGAGAAGAAGGGCTGGAAGATAGAGGTCGTGGATGCTTCGCCGAGCGAGAAGGGGGGCTTCGACAAGATCGTCTTCGAGGTTCACGGCAGCGGCGCCTACTCGCAGCTGAAATTCGAAGGCGGCGTGCACCGCGTGCAGCGCGTGCCCAAGACCGAGGCGCAGGGCCGGATCCACACGTCCGCCGCGACGGTCGCGGTGATGCCCGAGGCGGACCCGGTTGACGTCGAGATCAAGCCCGAGGACCTCGACATCAAGACGTCGACATCCCAGGGGCCGGGGGGACAGAGCGTGAACACGACGTACTCGGCGATTCGCATGACCCACAAGCCGACGGGCCTGGTGGTCAGCATGCAGGACGAGAAGTCGCAGCTGCAGAACCGCGAGAAGGCTCTGCGCGTCCTCCGCGCTCGGCTCTATGACCTCAAGCTTGCCGAGCAGCAGGAGAAGATCGGGGCGCAGCGTCGGAGCATGATCGGACACGGCAACCGCTCGGAGAAGATCCGCACCTACAACTTCAAGAACAACCGGGTGACCGACCATCGCATCAACCTGGACCTGCACAAGCTCGACCAGGTGATGGGCGGCGACCTCGACGAGCTGGTCGCGGCCTTGGTCAACGCCGAGCGTGCCGCCCTGCTCGACGGCGGACACGCGGCCTGAGCGGCTTGACACTGATCGAGGTTCTCAAGCTCTCGAGCGATCACCTCGCCAAGCACGGATCGGACTCCGCCCGCCTCGATTCCGAGATCCTGCTCTCCCATGCGCTCGGCCTTCGCCGCCTCGACCTCTATCTGAAGTTCGACCGTACGCTGACCGAACCGGAGCTTGCGGCGTGCCGCTCTCTCGTCGGCCGCCGGGCCAAGGGCGAGCCGGTGGCCTACCTCGTCGGGCACAAGGAGTTCATGGGTCTCGACTTCGAGGTGACGCCGGCGGTCCTGGTGCCGAACCCCGACACCGAGGTTCTCGTGCAGCGGGCGGTCGCCATCGCACGCGAGGAGGCTCGCCCGATGCGGGTGGCCGACGTCGGCACGGGGAGCGGGTGCATCGCGGTCGCGATCGCCCATTACGCGCCGAACACGGAGATGTGGGCCTCCGACATAAGTCCCGAGGCGCTCGAAGTCGCTGCACGGAATGTGGCGGCCCATCACCTGGAGGATCGCGTGCACCTGTCGTGCGGCGACCTTCTGGATCCCCTGCCGGGCGCCTTCGACCTGATCACGGCCAACCTTCCGTACCTCGCCTCAACCCGGTGGTTGCCTCGCGAGGTGGTCGCCCAGCCCGCCGCCGCCCTCTACGCGGACAACGAAGGAGCGGGCCTGGTCACCCGCCTGTTTGCGGAGGCGCCGGACAAGCTGAATCCCGGCGGTCGCGTGCTGGCCGAGCTCGACCTCTCGATCCTGGAAAGCGCGGCCGGCGCCGCCGACGTCGGCTTCAAGCTCCGTCGCGTCCACCGGGACCTCGGTGGGCACGAAAGAGTTCTGGAAGCTTGGTCCTGAAGCCCACGCGGGCAGGCCTGACCCGCGCGGCCAACATGATCCGCGGCGGGGGAGTGCTCGCGTTTCCGACGGACACGGTGTACGGGCTCGGCGCCGCCGCCGACGACGAGCTGGCGCGCCAGCGTATCTATCACATCAAAGGGAGGCCGATCGGGCTGCCTCTCATCCTCATGGTGGCCGCCGAATCGCAGCTCGAGGGCTGGGTCCATGTCGACTCGCGGGCGCAGGCGATCATGCGGCGGTGGTGGCCGGGACCCCTGACCCTCGTGCTGCACGCGATCGGCGGCGGCACCCTGGGAGTGCGCATCCCCAAGCACAAGGTGGCACTCGACCTGCTGCGGTCGGCAGGTCCGCTGATGACCACGAGCGCCAACCTGCACGGCGCCGATCCCGCGATGACCGCGGTTGAAGCCGGCGCGCTCGATGGTGTGATGGCGGTGCTGGATGGCGGGACTGCACCGGGGGGCACGGCGTCGACGGTCCTCGACCTGACCGGCCCCGAACCGCACGTTCTGAGAGAGGGCGCGATCACCATGCCGGAGCTGCTGGGACTGCCCGGCCCAAGGTCCGGTTAGCGAAGCCGCCGCCTCCCGGCGAGCGGAGAGGGATCGGGGATAGCATCGTGGGGTGACGCCGCCCATCACCACGATGTCGTTTCGTGCCCTCGACAGAGAAGACCCCGAGATCGCCGACCTCATCCGCAAGGAGTTCAAGCGGCAGTCCGAGACGCTCGAGCTGATAGCGTCGGAGAACCTGACGAGCCCGGCCATCCTCGAGGCTCTCGGCACCCTGCTGACCAACAAGTACGCGGAGGGCTACCCGGGCCGGCGCTACTACGGCGGCACCGGGGAGGTGATCGACAAGATCGAGACGCTTGCCGTCGAGCGTGCCAAGACACTCTTCGGCGCCGAATACGTGAACGTGCAGCCGCATGCCGGCTCTCAGGCGAATGCCGCCGTGTACATGGCGGTCTGCCAACCTGGCGACAGGGTGATGGGCATGGACCTCTCCGCCGGCGGGCACCTCACCCACGGAAGTCCTGCCAACTTCAGCGGCAAGCTGTACGAGATCCACTCCTACGGGGTCGATCGCGAGACGGAGAGGATTGACTACGAAGCGATGGCAAAGCTGGCCGAGCAGGTGCGGCCGAAGATGATCCTGGGCGGGTTCTCGGCGTACTCCAGGATCGTGGACTGGGCTCGCATGAGGCAGATCGCCGACTCGGTGGGCGCGACTTTCTTCGTCGACATGGCGCACGTCGCGGGCCTGGTCGCCGGCGGCGTCTACCCGTCGCCCATTCCCTACGCGGACATCA
Source organism: Candidatus Dormiibacterota bacterium (assembly GCA_036491755.1). Taxonomy (GTDB): domain Bacteria; phylum Chloroflexota; class Dormibacteria; order Dormibacterales; family Dormibacteraceae; genus DASXBJ01. The sequence goes on along the minus strand of DASXBJ010000029.1, from coordinate 14,104 downwards.
CCACGACGACGACCCAAAAGACTCTCCGCGGCGCGTGGGGCGCGATCATCCTGTGCCGCAACGACTGGCAGAAGGCGGTCGACTCGGCCGTGTTCCCAGGCACCCAGGGCGGCCCTCTCATGCACGCGATCGCCGCCAAGGCGGTTTGCTTCGGCGAGGCGCTGAAGCCTGAGTTCAAGGTTTACGCCAAGCAGGTGGTCGTCAACGCGAAAGCCATGGCCGACCGCCTGGTGGAGCGCGGCCTGCGCCTGGTCAGCGGCGGCACCGACAACCACCTGATGCTCATCGACCTGCGTCCGCAGAAGCGCACCGGCAAGCAGGTCCAGGACATCGCCGACACGGTCGGCATCACGCTCAACCGAAACTCCATCCCGTACGACGAGGCCTCGAAGTTCAACCCGAGCGGCGTGCGGGTGGGCACTCCGCTCGTGACGACTCGCGGCATGCGGGAGCCCGAGATGGTCGAGATTGCCGATTGCATCGCCGACCTCGTCGAGCGCATCGACGACCCGGCGACTCTCGACTCCATCCACGAGAGGGCGCTAGAGCTGTGCCGCCGCTTTCCGGTTCCTTACGCGTTTGACTGATTTCTTCGGCGCGAGCGGGCTCAGCAGCCTGCGCGACCATCTGCTGCCCGGCCTGTGGCCTTTGCTCGCGGCATTCGCGGTGTGCGCGGTTTTCGTTCCGCTCGCGATCTGGCTGTCACGCAAGACCGGGCTCATCGCGGAGCCCGGCGGCCGCCACGCGCATGAGAAGCCGACGCCAATGCTCGGCGGGCTTGCGATGTACGTGGGCTTCGCTGCGGCGGTGCTCGTGTTCCTGTCCGACTACGCCCAGGCGGCAGCTGTGCTGCTGGTGTCCGGCCTGACGATGGGCCTCCTGATCATCGACGACCGCCGATCCATGAGGCCCCTGGTGAAGCTCGGCCTGCAGATCGTGCTGGCGGCGCTGGCGGTGATCGTATTCGGCATCCAGATCGGTTTTGTCCGTCTCCCAGGCAACCACATCCTCCAGTTCAGCCTGGTGCTCGCGGCCCCCGTCAGCATCTTCTGGCTGGTCGGGATGCAGAACACCGTCAACTTGCTCGACGGCGTCGACGGTCTCGCAGCCGGCGTCGTGGCGATCGTCGCCATCATCCTCATGCTGGCGGCCGGGGAGCTGAACCAGATCGAGATCGTCAAGCTGAGCGGCGCGCTCGCCGGGGCGTGCGCCGGCTTTTTGATCTTCAACTTCCATCCAGCCCGGATCTTCATGGGTGACTCGGGAGCTCACTTCCTGGGCATCGCCCTGGGCATGATCTCGATCCTGGGGGTGGCCAAGGTCGCCGTCGTGCTTGCCCTGGCCGCTCCGGTGCTCGCCCTCGCGCTGCCCATCGCCGACACCGCCTGGGCGATCCTCCGCCGCCGCATGCAGCGCACCTCGGTCGCGCGTCCGGACCGCATGCACCTGCACCACCGCCTGCAAGCCTTCGGACTGGATCCACGCCAGACGTGCTTCGTCTTCTACGGCGCGACGGCGCTCCTCGGTGCGCTCGGCCTGACGATCTTCGGCCATGGCCGCGTCCTGGCGGTCGTGATGGTCGCGACGGCCGCCCTTGTTTCAACGGTCGTCGCGGACCTGCTGCAGCACGCCGGATGGCGCATCAACGCGCCGTTCCTCCGCCGCCTGCTGGCCGATCCGGGTTCCCGATAGAATTCGGAGGGGCATGGCGCCCACTTCGAGTGCGGGCCCCACGGGGGCTGACATGGCCGGCATCGGGATCTACCTGGCGGCGGCGGTGCTGCTACCGCTGCTCGGAGGTGTTGCACTCGACAGGGCGCTGCACACGGCGCCGGTTTTCGTCCTGGTAGGGCTGTTCGTGGGTCTTGCGGCCGGCGCGGCCGGCATCTGGTTGAAGGTAAGGGAGCTCTCGAGATGAAGTCCGCCGGTGTGCTGAAGCTGACCGTCACGGCCTGCGCCGTTCTGGCTGCGTCGATCGCGGTCGGCGCTGCTGCAGCCGGTCATGCGGCCCTCGGGATGGGGATCGCGGCGGGACTTTTGCTGGGGTCGATGAACGGCTACCTGATCCAGGCTGTCCTGGGTCGCGGAACTCCTTTCGTCGCCGGCAGCCTGATCCGCATCTTCGGGCTCACCGCGCTCGTTTTTCTGGCCGCCCTTCTCCTGCGGAGCTCCGCGTGGACGGTTCCGCTCGGGATCGGGGTGGCGCAGCTGGTTATGGTCGGCGCCGGTGTTCGCCAGGGAGCAAAAGCGTGATCCTGTCCGGCATGGTCCAGGCCGACAGCAACTTCGGCACGCATCCCACCGTCAGTCTTGGTTGCGGGCCGCTCTGCACATTCAACTACGACAGCCTGATCTCGAGCGCGCTGGCGATTGTCGCCACCGTGGCCGTCGCCTTCTGGATCCGGGCACGACTCCGGGAGGGTGAGCCGAGCAAGGTGCAGGCGATCTTCGAATGGGGTTACGACCTGCTGCGCGGCCTGATCAAGGAGAACGTGGATGCGGGCGCGTTCTTCATCATCCCGCTTGCGCTGACACTCTTCCTCTACATCCTCGTCGCGAACTGGCTGGAGATCCTGCCTCTCGGTTTGTTCCCGGTGCTCCACGGCGCCAATGCGGATGTGAACCAGACTCTCGCGATGGCGCTGATAGTCATCGGCCTGGTCCAGTGGTACAGCGTCAGCGTGCTCGGGTGGCGAGGCTATCTGCTTCGGTTCACGAAGCCGTTCGAGCTTCCGTGGTGGGGCCGGGCCATATACACGCCGCTGAACATCATCGAGGAGCTCGTCAAGCCGGTCACGCTTTCGCTCCGGCTCTTCGGCAACATATTCGCCGGCGGCGTGATGATCGCTTTGATCGCGAGCTTCGGGACCCTGGCCCTACCTGTCTTGGGGACGGTCGGGGGGACGGTGCTCGGCGCCGCCCTGCTCGCCTTGTGGAAAGCGTTCGACGTCATCTTCATCGGCTTCATCCAGGCGTTCATCTTCATGCTGCTGACCGTCATCTACTTCGGTATGGCCCGCGAGGGCATCGACCACCTGCATCACGACCCGGATCACGCAACCGTTTCGACCAGGGAAGGCAAAGCTTTGACGACGTTGACGACCATTGATCAAGGAGGACACTCATGACTGACCACGGAATCGAGCTCGCTGGAGCCCTGATCGGCTTCGGCCTACTGATGGGACTGGGCGCCGTCGGCGCCGCATTCGGCGACGGTCTCGCCGGCAACGCATTCATCAGCGGCGTCGCGCGGCAGCCTGAGGCGCAGGGCCGGATGATCCCCTGGCTGTTCACAATCGTCGGCCTCGTGGAGGCGATGTACTTCATCAACCTGGCGTTCGGGTTCGTGTTCCTGTCCCAGGTCCACTAGGGATGACGTTCCTGGCGGGCACAGCCGGTGTCATCGACATCAACGGAACGGTGATCGTCGAGCTGATCACCTTCCTGGTGATGCTGGCCATCCTTGCCCGCTATGTCTATCCCGAGGTGGTCCGGCTGGCCGAGGCTCGGCAGCGCGCGATTGCGGAGCAGCTGAGCCAGGCGGAGCAGTCGCGCGTCGAGGCCGAGGCTCGCCTGAAGGAGGCGCAGGCGAAGCTTGATGACGCGCGCAGGACTGCCCAGGGCGTAATCGACGCGGCGGCGAAGTCCGGTGAGCAGCTGCGCCAGGAGCTTCGCCACAAGGCGGAGGAGGAATCGAAGCGCACGGTCGAGGCTGCGCGCAAGGAGATCGAGGCTGAGCGCGACCAGGCCGTGAGGTCGGTGCGCACCGAGGTCGCCGGCCTGGTCGCGTCCGCAACCGAGAAGGTCATCGGCGAGACCCTCGACGACAAGCGGCATCGCGACCTGATCGACCGCGCGATCGCGGAGGTGGCTCGTGGCGCCGAATAAACCTCGGGCCTTGGAGACGGCCCCCCGGGGTCCCCGCGAGCTCGCACATTTCGTGGACCTGGAGGAGATGGCCGGTGGCTACAACCGCGGCTAAGAGGTATGCGCGGGCGGTCTTCGAGCTCGCCGAGCAGGACCATGAGATGGACGCGTGGAGCCGGCGCCTCGGCGAGCTGCGGGCCGTGCTCGCGAATGAGGAGGTCGCCGCGGTGCTGACCAATCCGACGATTGACGTGGAGCGCCGGATGGAGCTGATCTCAGCCGCCCCGCACGTTGTGGATCCCCAGGCCACCAACCTGGCCAAGCTGCTCATCGAGTCGGACCGCGTAGGAGAGATCGCCGGCATCGCCGGCGAGTTCGAGCGCCTGGTCGACGAGGCGGCGGGACGCGTGCGAGCCACGGTCACGACGGCGGTCGAGCTCAATGCCGGAGAGCGCGCTCGGGTCGCGGAAGGTCTCTCGCAACGCCTCGGCCGCGAAGTCCGGCTCGAGGTCGTCGTCGACCCGCGCATCCTGGGCGGGTTGAAGGTTCAGTACGGTGACCGGCTCGTCGACGCCAGCGTCGCCACCAAGTTGCACCAGCTGCGCCGCCGTTTGGCGGCGTCATAGGAGTTAGCCAAGAAGTGGGAATCAGCACGAAAGAGATCTCGGAGGTCATCAAGCAGCGCCTTAAGGATTTCGACGCGACGATGGTCTCGACCGATGTTGGCCGCATCGTCGCCACCAGCGACGGTATCGCACAGATCTACGGCCTGCAGAACGCGATGGCCGGCGAGCTGCTGGAGTTTCCGCACGAGACGTACGGGCTTGCGCTGAACCTCGAGGAGGATCAGGTTCGCGCCGTGATCCTCGGCGACTACAGCCACCTGCACGAGGGTGACGAGGTCCGCACCACCGGACGCCTGCTCGAGGTCCCGGTGGGCGAGGCGCTGATCGGCCGAGTCGTCAACCCTCTAGGGGTCGCGCTCGACGGCAAAGGCCCGGTGAAGACCGACAAGACGCTGCCGATCGAGAAGATCGCGCCGGGTGTGATCACGCGCCAGCGCGTCGACAGTCCGGTGCAGACCGGCATCAAAGCGATCGACGCCATGATCCCGATCGGCCGTGGCCAGCGCGAGCTGATCATCGGCGACCGCTTCACAGGCAAGACGACCGTCCTTTTGGACACGATCATCAACCAGAAGGGCAAGGACCTCATCTGCATCTACGTCGCGATCGGGCAGAACGCAGCCTCGATCGCGCGGGTCGCGGCCACGCTGGAGGAAAACGGGGCGATGGACTACACGATCATCGTCGCGGCGACCGCCTCCGACGCCGCGTCGCTGAACTTCATCGCGCCGTACGCCGGCTGCGCGATGGGCGAGTACTTCATGGAGCAGGGCAAGGAGGTTCTGTGCTGCTACGACGACCTGACCAAGCAGGCGTGGGCGTATCGGGAGCTCTCGCTCAACCTTCGCCGCCCGCCCGGCCGTGAGGCGTACCCCGGCGACGTGTTCTACCTCCACTCGAGGCTGCTCGAGCGCGCGGCCAAGTTGAACGAGGCCAACGGAGGGGGGTCTTTGACGGCGCTGCCGGTGATCGAGACGCAGGCGAACGACGTCTCCGCCTTCATCCCGACCAACGTCATCTCCATCACCGACGGCCAGATCTACCTGCAGGCCGACCTGTTCAACGCCGGCCAGCGGCCCGCTCTGAACGTGGGCATCAGCGTGTCGCGTGTCGGCGGTGACGCTCAGACCAAGGCGATGCGGCAGGTGGCGGGACAGCTGCGTCTCGACCTCGCGCAGTATCGCGAGCTCGCGGCCTTTGCCCAGTTCGCCTCGGACCTCGACAGCTCGACCCGCAACCAGCTCGAGCGCGGTGCGCGCCTGACCGAGCTTTTGAAGCAGGACAAGTACCAGCCGGTGGCGCTGGCCGAGCAGGTGGCCGTGCTGTATGCGGGCACGCAAGGCTTCATCGACAAGGTGCCGGTGGCTCGAGTCCGCGAGTGGGAGGCGGGCTTCATCCGGTTCCTCAAGGCCGAGCAAGCCGACCTGCTGTCCACCATCGAGAAGCAGAAGGCGCTGGACGACAAGCTCTTCGAGCGTCTGAAGTCCGCCATAGCGACGTTCAACCACCAGTTCGGCGTGGAAGGGGCCAAGGCAGACGCGGCGCCGGCTGCCGCCCCGCAGGCGACGCCGCCCCCGGCCGCCGAGGCGCCGCCCGCGACCGCCCCTCAGGCTCCGATCAAGGCCGCTCCTCGAGCGACGCCCAAACCAGCTGCCGATGCGGCGGACGCGCCAGGCCCCGTCAAGGCCGGTGATGACGACGAGCCTGGTGGGAGGCCTTCCCAGCTGAACCAGATCCGGGCGGCGCTCGACCAGCCGGTGAAGGAGCCGAAGCCCAAGTCCCCTACGAGGACTCCTCGGAAGAAGGCTGAGTGAGCGGCCAGCCCACCCGGCCCTGCGGGCCGACCTCCCCGCGGGCGGCGAGGTAGCCGATGCCGGCATTTCGGGACATCGTCCGCCGGATCGACTCGATCCGGAGCACGCAAAAGATCACCAAGGCGATGCAGGTCGTCGCGGCGACCCGGCTGCGACGCGCGCAGGCCGCGGTCCAGGCCACGCGGCCCTACTCCGAGAAGATGATCGAGGTGCTGCAGACCGCGGGCGAGCGCGCCAGGGAGTACCGGCACCCGTTCCTCGTCCGCCGTGAGGGGAAGCGCGCGGTGATGGTTCTGGTCACCACGGACAAGGGCCTGGCCGGCGCCGTCAACGTCAACAACATCCGCGCGGCCACGCGCTACATGAACGAGCACTACACCGACGGCCAGCGCTACGTGACCATCGGTCGAAAGGGGCGCGACTTCCTGCTGCGCTACCACCGTGAGGTGATCGCCGAGGTGAGCGGCATCTCGGACCGGCCCACCGTGGCGCAGGTCCTCCCCGCGGTCACCGTCGCGCTGGAGGAGTACACGAAGGGCAACACCGACGCTGTCCTGCTCTGTTACTCAAAGTGGATCTCGACGATGAAGCAGGAGGCCGTCGTCCAGGTTCTGATCCCGGCGGAGATCCCGCAGCGAACCAGGGAGGCCGGCGCCGGACCGAGCGCCGACTACATCTATGAGCCTGACCCGGAGGCTGTCCTGGACGGGCTGCTGCCACGATATGTCGAGACGCAGGTCTTCCAGGCGGTGCTGGAAAACAAGGCGAGCGAGTACTCGGCCAAGATGATCGCGATGCAGAACGCGACGAACGCCGCCGGCGACCTGATCAACGCGCTCACGCTTTACGCCAACAAGGTGCGCCAGGCCGGCATCACCACCGAGCTGATGGAGATAGTAAGCGGCGCCGAAGCGATGCGGGCTTCGGGCTGAGGGAGGCATACGTGGCACAAACCAAGCACGAATCGCAGGCCGGCAAGAAGACGGCGAAGGACGGGCGAGTCAGCCAGGTCATCGGCGCCGTGGTGGACGTCGAGTTCCCGCCCGGCGACCAGCCCGAGCTGTTCGAAGCGCTCGAGGTCAGGACCAAGGACGGGCACACCGTGGTCCTCGAGGTCGAGGGCGCAATCGGAGACAACGTGGTGCGCACGATCGCGATGGACGCGACGGACGGCTTCCGGCGCGGCGACCCGGTGAAAGCGACCGGTCAGCCGATCTCGGTGCCCGTGGGTGTGGAAACCCTGGGCCGAATGTTCAACGTGATCGGCGCCCCGATCGACGACGAGCCCGCGCCCGAAGGCATCACGCGCTGGCCGATCCACCGTCCCGCGCCTCCCGTGTCGGAGCAGCAGGCGAAGGTGGAGATCCTCGAGACCGGCATCAAGGTGATCGACCTGATCTGCACCTTCGCCAAAGGCTCGAAGATCGGCCTGTTCGGAGGCGCCGGCACTGGCAAGACCGTGATCGTCCAGGAGCTCATCCGGAACATCGCGTACCAGCACAAGGGACGCTCTGTGTTCGCCGGAGTGGGGGAGCGCACCCGCGAAGGCAACGACATGTATCACGAGATGCAGGACGCAGGTGTGCTGCCGCAGACCGCGCTTGTGTTCGGGCAGATGAACGAGCCGCCCGGCGCGCGTGCTCGGGTGGGTCTGACCGGGCTGACGATGGCGGAATACTTCCGGGACGCCGAGGGCGCGGACACCCTGCTGTTCATCGACAACATCTTTCGCTACCTCCTCGCGGGCTCGGAAGTCTCGGCGCTGCTCGGCCGCATGCCGTCCGCCGTCGGCTACCAGCCCACGCTGGCGACCGAGATGGGCGAGCTCCAGGAGCGGATCACCTCGACCAGCAAGGGCTCGATCACGTCAGTTCAGGCCGTCTACGTGCCCGCCGACGACTACACCGACCCGGCGATCCAGACCGTGTTCGCCCACCTCGGCGCCACCGTGCGCTTGGAGAGGTCGCTGGTGGAGATCGGGATCTACCCCGCGATCGACCCCCTCGGATCGTCCAGCCGGTACGTCGAGCCATCGGTCGTCGGGCAGGAGCACTACGACACGGCGCAAGGGGTCAAGAAGACGATGCAGCGCTACAAGGACCTGCAGGACATCATCGCCATCCTCGGCATGGAGGAGCTGTCAGAAGACGACAAGCAGGCTGTGTCCCGCGCACGCAAGATCCAGCGCTTTCTATCGCAACCGTTCAACGTCGCGCAGCGTTTCACGGGCCGCGAAGGCAAATCGGTCCCCATCGCCGAGACGGTGCGCGGCTTCAAGGAAATCCTCGACGGCAAGCACGACGACCTGCCTGAGCAGGCCTTCTACATGGTGGGCACCATCGACGAAGCGCGAGCGCAGGGCGAAGAGATGAAGAAGAAGCAGGGGTCGTCGTGAGGCGGGACGGCAGGTGAAGTACCTCCTTCGGGTCGTGAGCGTCGAGCGAAGCCTGTACGAAGGCGAGGTCGAGTTCATGATCGCCAACGGCGCCGACGGCGAGCTTGGGGTCATGGCGCGCCATGCGCCATTGATGACGATCCTCAAGCCGGGTCCTCTACGGATCCAGGAAGCCATGGGCGGACCGGAGGAGGTGCTGTTCGTGGGTGGCGGCTTTCTGGAGGTGCTGCCCGATCGGGTCACGGTGCTCGCCGACGTGGCTGAGCACGCCAGCGAGATTTCGGTAGAACGCGCCGAGGAGGCTCGCCGGCACGCCCAGGAGAAGCTCGCGGGCACGCTCAGCACGGCCGAGGAGACCGAATTCCAGAACGCCCTCGCGATGGCCGAAGCCCGGCTGCGCCTGGCGCGCGTGCGCCGCGGGTAGCGATCGGCGCGGTCCGGGTTACCTTTAGCTCGAATGAAGGGCACCTTCCCGGGCAGCGAGCACGCGCTGCAGATCACGGGCGGCGCCGAGCTCGCGGGCAGCATCTGCGTCAGCGGTTCCAAGAATGCCGTCCTGCCCGAGATGGCCGCGGCGTTGCTGACGAAGGAAACCGTGACGCTGACCAACGTCCCCGAGGTCACCGACACGACGTTGATGGCGCAGATTCTCAACGGCCTCGGGGGCGCAGTCGAAGGAGACGGCACCACGGTCCTGCGGATGGGCGCAGCCGACAAGGTCGCGGTACCCGGCGAGCTCGGTCGCCGGATGCGCGCAACGATCGTTTTGCTCGGGGCGCTGCTGGGCCGGTTCGGGCACGCAAGAGTGCCCAGGCCGGGGGGCGACGACATCGGGGCGCGGCGCATCGAGCAGCACCTGCGCGGGTTGCGGCAGATGGGCGCCCACATCACCGAGACCGAGACCGAGATCCATGGCGAGGCCGGCCAGCTCCACGGCGAACGCATCGTGTTCGACCTCCCGACAGTCACCGGCACCGAGAACATCCTGCTCGCGGCGGTGCTGGCGCAAGGCCGGACGGAGATCTTCAACGCGGCTCGTGAGCCCCACGTCCAGGACCTGTGTCGCCTCCTCATCAAGATGGGCGCGCAGATTGAGGGCGTGGGTACGGAACGGCTCGTCGTGGACGGCGTGCGCGAGCTTGGCGGAGCCCAGCACGAGGTGATTGCCGATTACCTGGAGGCCGGGACCTACGCCATCGCAGTCGCCGCCACCGGAGGAGAGCTCCGAATCGACTGCAGCCGGCCCGAGGACCTGCACGTCCTCCTGTTGAAGCTCGAACAGGCCGGCGCGCATGTCGACACCGGCGACGGATGGTTTCGCGTCGGCCGGCAGACCAAGAACCGGCTCCGGCCGATCGACATGTCGACCTGGACGTTCCCTGGATTTCCGACCGATCTGCAGGCCCAGTACATGGCGCTCATGACCCAGGCGGATGGCGAGACCGTGATCTCGGAATATGTTCACGAGAATCGCTTCCAGCACGTGAGGGAGCTGGCGAAGATGGGCGCCGGTATCACCGTGCAGGGTCGCCTCCACGCGGTCGTCCACGGGCCTTGCCGCCTCCACGGTTCCGATGTGGCGATCCCCGACATCCGCTCCGGCGCCGCCCTGGTGATCGCGGCCATGTGTGCGGAAGGGGACAGCCTGCTCAGGAACTCGTGGCACGTGGAGCGCGGTTACGAGGACATGGCCGGCAAGCTCGCCTCCGCGGGGGCCAAGATCAAGCGAGTCAGCATCGACTCCGGGACCGCGGTCGCAGGCCACAGTTACGAATAGACCATCTCCTCCCCGGGGGGAGGGGGGAGGCTTTGGGTTGAGGCTCGTGGTCGACGGATCAGGCCTCGAGAGACCGAGAGCCGGGGTCGGCGTCTACACCACGCAGATCCTGCATGCCATGGCCGTCGACCGCCCGGACAGCCGGATGACGGTATTCGGTCCTCCCGGCGGCTTCGTCCACGTCCCCGACGCCACCTACCGACTGCTGCCTCAGACCCGGCTCGTGGGCCGCCACCTCCAGTGGCCGGCCGCGATCGGGCGGATGAAGCCGGACGCATACTTCGGGCCGGCCGGGGCGCTGCCCCTTCGGGACGTAAGGGTGCCATCCGCCATCGCGGTTCACGACCTCGCGATCTACCGCAACCCGAGCTGGTTTCCCGGACGCCAACCGCTGAGCACGCGTCTGGTCGTGCCGCGTTCGGTGCTCCGGGCGGACGTCGTGATCGCTGTTTCGGAGAACACCGCTCACGACATCACCCAGGTCTTCGGGATCGACCGAGCTCGAGTCCAGGTCGTCCCTCATGGCGTGTCGCCGAGCTTTCGGCCGCTCGGGCCGGAGGAGCTGGCCGAAGCCCGCACGCGGCTCGCGCTGCCGGAGCGCTTCATCCTGTTCGTCGGGACGATCGAGCCGCGCAAGAACCTGGTCACCCTGATCGAGGCGTGGGCGATGATGCGCGACCGCCCTGACCTCGTGGTGGTCGGCTCCTGGGGCTGGCTTTATGAACCGATCAAGGAGCGGATCGGCCGCCTCGGACCGGGACTGCATCACATCGATGCGCTTGCACTCGCCGACCTGCCGGCGGTGTACAACCTGGCACGCGTCCTCGCCCACCCGGCGTGGTACGAAGGCTTCGGCCTCCCGCCCCTGGAGGCCATGGCTTGCGGGACGCCGGTGGTCGTGTCCGATCGCGCGAGCCTGCCGGAGGTGGTGGGGGACGCGGGCATGGTGGTGCCGGCCGACCAGCCCGAGGCGTGGCGCAAGGCCCTGGAGACCGTGATCGGCGACACCGATCTGGCGGCCCAACTCCGCCGCCGGGGGATCCTGCGCGCGGCCGAATTCAGCTGGCCTCGGGCAGCGCGCCTCACCTGGCAGGCGATCGACGATGCGATCGCGCGTCGGGGACGCGTTTCAAAGTAGAAGCCTCTACACCAGCTCTCTGATCACCGCGGCCACGCCGGCCGCCGTCCGCTCCCATGTGAACTTCGCGGCTCGCGCGCGGGCAGCCCGCGTGATCCTGGTCCGGAGCGAGCGGTCGTGCAGGGCGGCTTCGATCACCCCGGCGAGCTGCTCGGGTTCGGCGGCTTCGTGGAAGTACAAAGCCGCCTCGCCTCCGACCTCGGGAAGCGAGGACGCCTTGGCGGCGACGACGACCTTGCCCCTGCTCATCGCTTCGAGCACCGGCAGGCCGAAGCCCTCGTAAAGGCTGGGCACGATGACCGCGCCGGCATGCCGGTAGAGAAGCTCGAGCGTGGCCTGGTCGACCGGGCCCAACACCCGGCATCGGTTTGAGGCGCGCAGGCGGGCGGCGATCGCCGGGTCGCGTTCGGGTCCGGCGATCGCCAGCGTGACGCCGTCCAGCCGCTCGACCGCCGCGAGCGCGGCGAGCTGGTTCTTGCGGGCCTCGACGCGTCCCACCTGAAGGACGAACGGTCCGCTCAAGCCGAGCTCGGTGAGGCGGCCGGCCGGAGCGGGATCGGCCGTCGGGCCGGTGACGCCCAGAGGCACGACGCGCACCCGATCAGCCTTCACGTCGTAAAGCTCGACCAGGTCGGCCTTGGTCGATTCGGACACCGCGATCAGCAGCGGGCACCTCGCCGCCGCCCAGCGCGTGGTTGCCTTGAGGTAGGCGCGCTCTCCCGAGGCATAAGCGTCCGGGTGACGTTCGAAGGCCAGGTCGTGCACCACTGTCAGGGCCTTGCCCGGCCATGCGAACGGGAGGGCGTGCGCGGGCACGAAGAGGAGGTCCGGCCAGGCCCGCGCTAGGGCCAGTGGAAGCCGCACCTGCGACCACAGGCGCTGGAGCGGGACGACCGTGACATCGACCCCCAGGCCGCCGCGGGGCCGGGAGGCGTAGAACCGCCAGAGCAGCTCGGGGGCGGCGCCGGACAGCCGAGCGCACACCTCCCGCGTGTAGACCTCTGTCCCGGTGCGTACAGCGCGGGTGGCCGGATTGATGTCGACCGCCACGGTCTTCGTTTTCGATTTAGCCGCCATTCAAGAAACGACCTTAAGCTATCGATCGTGCGGCTAGCGATCAGCCGGGTCATGGCACTGCTCACCTTCGTTGTGAGCGCGATCCTCCTCCTTCCGACCAACGACTCGGTGCCCAGGGTCCAGGCGCCCCAGCCTGCTCCGGTGGCGGCGATCCTCCCCATCCAGGTCGGTGAGCCGCTGCCCTGGCGGCGCGAGTTTTTCGTCCGGCGCGAGCAGGTCGTCCCGCTGGGGGCCCAAACGCTGACCGTCCCGATCCTGATGTACCACTATGTCCGCACCCCGCCGTCGATACGGTGGGACCCGCTCGGCTTCAAGCTCTCGGTATCCCCGCAGGACTTCGGGGTGCAGATGTCATGGCTCGACGCCAACGGGTTTCATCCGGTCGACTTCAATGACATCCGCGCTTACTTCGCCGGCACGCGGCCGTTGCCGCCGCAGCCGGTGATCATCACGCTGGACGACGGCTACAAGGATCTCTATACCACCGCGTTTCCGATCCTGTCCGCTCACCACTTCAAGGCAGTCGCCTACATCGTCAGCAACTTCGTCGACCGTCACGACTACGTGACTCGCGCCCAGGTCATCGAGCTGGATCGCGGCGGGATCCAGATCGCCTCGCACACCGTCGACCACGCTGACCTCGCCCGATCGTCATACGGGACCGTCGTCTTTCAGGTGACGCAGTCAAAGCAGTGGCTCGAGCAGCTCGTCGGCCATCCCGTGCTGGACTTCGCCTACCCTTCGGGCAAGTTCACCGCTCAGGCCATCGCCGCGGTCAAACAGGCCGGGTACGACACCGCAGTCACGACGCTGACTTCCACACTGCACTCGCAGGCAGACCGGTATACGTGGGCGCGGGTGCGGGTTTCCGGCGGAGAGACGCTCGCGATGTTCATCGGCAATCTCGGTCCGGAGATGAAAGTCACGACCATCACCACAGTCGACGTCCAGCCGGTGCCTCCCGGCGCCGCGATGAGCGGCCATCCTGGTTAACCGTGATGCGCCACTGAGGGCATTTCAGCAAACCAGGGTTCTCGGCGTCCGGGTCGACTGCGTCGACATGAGCTCTGCGCTCGAGCAGGTGGAGGAATTCGCGGCCCAGGGCGGGCACCACCTCATAGCCACGGTTAACCCCGAGTTCGTCATGCGCGCACGCAAGGACGCGGAATTCGCGCGTGTGCTCGAATCAGCCGACCTGTGCCTCCCGGACGGTGTCGGCATCGTATGGGCGGTGAGACGTGAGGGCTGCGCGGTGCGCGAACCGGTGACGGGTACCGACATGGTGCCCCAAATCGCGGCGATGTGCGAGAGGCGCGACTTCGGGCTGTTCCTGCTCGGCGCCGCGCCGGGCGTCGCCCACGAGCTCGCCGCCGACCTGCGCTCGAGCCACCCGAAGCTCCGCGTGGGGTC
>DASXBJ010000028.1:0-20722 GCA_036491755.1 Candidatus Dormiibacterota bacterium | reverse complement strand
GGGCAGCGACCGCAGTACCGAGAGGTCGACCTTCTGCTGAGCCGACTCGAGCGAGATCTGTTTGACCGTGAGGTCTGCCAGCTGTTCGAGAAACGGATAGCCATTCGGACGCGAATGCACGATGTGCGCGTAGCCAAAGCATGTGTGCAGCGCGGTCGTGCCGCTGATCCCGTCCAGCGCCCGGTTGATCGCCTTGATGGCGAAGCGCTCCGCCTTCTCGGCGCGCGCCTGGAGGTACGGCTCGTCGAGCTGCACGATGTCGGCGCCGGCGGCAAACAGGTCGCGCACCTCGGCATTGACCGCTTCGGCCAGGGCCATCGCGAGCGCCTCATCGTCGTGGTAGTGGTCGTCCTGCGCCTGCTGCGACATGGTGAACGGGCCCGGCAGCGTGGCCTTGATCGGTCTTTCGGTGTTGGCCTGCAGGAACTGGACGTCGCGCACCTCGACGGGTCGCGTGCGGTGGATGGGGCCGACCACCCGCGGCACTGGGTTGGGATGGCCAGTGCGGTCGAGGGCGGTGCCGGGATTGTCCAGGTCCATGCCCTGGAGAGCTGTGGCGAATCGGTTCGAATAGCTCTCCCTCCGGATCTCGCCGTCGGTGATGATGTCGATGCCCGCGCGCTCCAAGTCGCGAATCGCAACAACGGTCGCATCGTCCTGCGCCTGTTCCAGGTGAACCGCCTCGACACGCCAGATCTCGACCGCCCGGGTCCGTGGCGGGAGGCGGCTGCCGAGCATGGCGCGGTCGACGAGCCAATCAGGCTGCGGGTAGCTGCCGACGACCGTGGAGGGCAGGAGCCTTGCCACGGCGGCAAGGGTATCGCTCATCATGGGCGTCTGACATGGCCACTGTAAGCAACCGCCTGGCAACGGACAGCTGCGAGCGCGACTGGATCTGGGAGCGCGAGGTCGAGGCGGCTTCGGCCGAAGAGAACCAACGGATCGCCTCCAGCGCCTGGGAGCGCCAGTATCGCCGGCTGCGCGAGGCCTCGCCGTTTTACGCGCGCAAGTTCCGCGAGGCGGGCCTCGGGTCGTCTTTCGTGGGGCTCGCGGACCTGGCGAACCTTCCATTCACCATCAAAAGCGAGCTCAAGGAGGCGATGGACGAGGATCCGCCGTTCGGCACCAACCTCTGCGTCTCTCCCGACCAGGTCAAGCGGGTCTACCAGACGAGCGGGACGACCGGAACGCCCAGCATCCTGGCCCTGACACGCGGGGACATGGAGTCGTGGACGGTGATGGGCACGCGGACCTACTACGCAACCGGAATCCACGAGCACAGCTCCGTCCTCACCACGTTCGGCGCCGGCCCATTCGTCGCCGGACACACGCATTTCGTGCTCGTGCGCATTGGCGTGCGGTCGGTCCCTGTCGCTCCGGGCGATACCGAGCGCGTCCTTTTTGGCCTGCGCGCGGGGCTGGCCGACACCTTGCTTTCGACAGCTTCCTTCGCGCAGTTCCTGGCCAACCGCCTCGAGAAGAGCGATGAGAATCCCAGCGCCATTCCCCTGACTCATGTCGTGACGGGCGGTGAGCCCGGCGGCGGCATCCCCGCGATACGCGACCACATCCAGCGCGTCCTGGGCGTGACGGTGACCGAGGTCATGGGCATCGGCGACATCGCCCCCTCGCTCTTCGGCGAATGCCCGCACCAGCAGGGGATGCATTTCTGCGGCACCGGTCACGTCTGGCCCGAGCTGATCGATCCGGAAACTCGCGCGCCGATGGCAATCGAGACTGGCGCGGTCGGCGAGCTCGCCTACACGACCCTGACCCGCGAGGCGATGCCAGTCGTGCGCTTCCTGGGGGGCGACATCGTGCGTATCGAGGGCACATCCTGCGAGTGCCAGCGCACGAGCTTCCGGATGCGGGTGCTCGGGCGCCGCGACGACATGTTCATCGTGCGGGGCGTCAATGTGTACCCGACCGCGATCCTTTCCATCGTGGGCGATTTCCGACCCAGGGTTACCGGTCGAGCCCGCGTCGTGAGGCACGGCGCGGACACATCGATCGAGCCGCCGATCCCGGTCGAGGTCGAGGTACACGAGTCGGACCCGTCCCTGGTGGGCGAGATCGAGGCCGCAATCCACTCCAAGCTGCTGTTCCGCGCGAGGGTAACCTTGGTGTCCGAGGCCGATTTCGGAGAGGCCGGCTACAAGACCAAGCTGAGCGTCAACCGGTGACTGAGGAGAAGTCCCCTCTCCCCGTCGGGGAGAGGGCCAGGGAGAGGGGCGTAAACAAGCGCAAACCGATCAGATCCAGCCTCGGGTGGAGCACGTCAGACCGCATCGTCGTGCGCGGCATGGACCTGGCGAACGACCTCATCGGCAAGGTCTCGCTCGGCGACCTCGCCTTCCTCGAGCTGAAAGGCAGGCTCCCGAGCGCAGAGGAATCGACCGTGTTCAACGCGATTACGGTGACGCTCGTCGAGCACGGCATGACGCCGAGCGCGATCGCGGCGCGCCTGACCTATTTCGGCGCCCCGGAGTCCTTGCAGGGAGCGGTCGCGGCCGGCCTGCTGGGCCTCGGCGATCGCTTTGGCGGCTCGATCGAGGGCGCGGCGAGGCTTCTCCAGGATGGCGTGGCGGGTGCCGGGGAGCATGCCGACCTGCGCCCGGTGGCTCGCGAGATCGTCGCGGTCCAACGGCGCCAGAAGCACCCCATCCCGGGCCTCGGCCACCCCATCCACAAGCCCATCGATCCGCGCACGCCAAGACTCTTCGCCGTGGCAGCCGAGAACGGCCTCTCCGGTCGCCACGTGCAGCTGATGGAGCTCATCGCCGATGAAGCCCGAGTCGCTTACGGCCGGGACCTGCCCGTCAACGCGACCGGCGCCATCGCAGCCATCGCGAGCGAGCTCCAGATCCCGTGGCGGGTGACCAGGGGGCTTGCCGTCATGGCGCGGGCGATCGGGCTCGTGGCCCACATCCAGGAGGAGATCGAAGAACCCACAGCGAGCGAGATCTGGTCGCGGGTCGACGAAGAGGCATCGGATCACAGACCGCCCGGCGGAGACTAATATGCTTGCGATCGCAACCAAGTTGCGATCGCCACCACGAAAGGGAGCCGCGGAATTTGGCCAAGACGTTCGCCGGCATCCACCACGTCACCTGCATCACCGGTGACGTCCAGAAGTGCGTGAACTTCTACGTGGGCGTCCTGGGCTTGCGATTCGTCAAGAAGAGCATCAACCAGGACATGCCCGACACGTACCACATCTATTTCGGCGACTACATGGGCTCTCCGGGCACGGCCATGACCTTCTTCGGCTGGCCCACCTGGCCCGGCCGCCGCGCCGGCAGCGGCCAGGTGACGACCGTGTCATTCGCCGTGCCACCCGACTCGCTGGCTTTCTGGAGCGGCCGGCTGAGCAATCTTGGCCGTGACGCGACGCGCTCCAGCCGGTTCGGCGCGGAGACGATCGCGGTCCGCGATCCCGACGGCATCGAGGTCGAGCTGGTCGGAAACGCCAACGACGAGCGCTGGGTGGCCTGGCGTGACGGCCCTGTGCATCCGGAGAACGCCATCCGCGGCTTTCATGCGGTGACGATGACGGTCGCGGAAGCCGCGGCCACTGACGAGCTCCTCGCCCGGACGATGGGATTCCGCAAGGTCGGCCAGGAAGGCGGCCGCAGCCGCTACGAGACGGGCGCGGGAGGGCCGAACGCGACTCTTGACCTCATCGAGTCTCCCGAAGGACCGGTCGGCGAGGAATCGGTGGGCACGGTGCACCACGTCGCCTGGCGCACGCCGGATGACGCGACGCAGGTCGCGTGGCGTGAGACGCTGGCCAAGGCCGGCCGCAACGTCACCCCGGTCATCGACCGCTGGTACTTCAAGTCCATCTACTTCCGCGAGCCGGGAGGGGTGCTGTTCGAGATCGCGACCGACGGCCCCGGCTTCACCGTTGACGAAAAGCCTGAGCAGCTCGGCACGAACCTCAGCCTCCCGCCATGGTTCCAGGTGCGGCGGGATCAGCTCGATGACACTCTGCCGCCGATCGTCGTTCCGACCACGGCGACGACCGGTGCCGGTCACTGAGGCAACACGTGGTCGCCAACCTGACCCGGGGAGGGGAATGAGCTGATGAGCACTGCGACGATCGCTCCAGTCAACCCGATGTCGGCCGAGGGCAAGGAGACCGTCCTCAACGTCATGCGCCGAGACCGCGCCAACTTCATCCGCACCGTCGAAGAGCCGAAGAACTGGACGGTCCAGACGCGCTGCACGGAGTGGGAGACCCGCGACCTAGTGGGGCACATGATCGATGTGCTCGAGGGTTATTTCAAGAACTTCGACGCGGCCAGGAACGGCGGCGCGACCAATGCGCTGGGCCTGGCCGTCATGGCTGAAACGCTCAACGACCACGCCAAGGACTTCCGCAAGCTGTCGCGCGAAGAGGCGCTGGCGCGCTTCAAGAAAGACGCGGAGAAGTTCGACAAGATGCTCGAGGAGCTGACACCCGAGGAGTGGACCGGGATGATGGTCAACCACCCTTACTCGGGCCCGGTGCCGGCGGGCTTCTACGGCACCTTCCAGATCATGGACTACGGCGTCCACCCGTATGACGTCGAGTACGGGCTCGGCAACAAGCTGGCCACCATCGACGAGGCGACAGCCGGGCTGATCCTGCCATTCGCCTTCATCTTCTGGCAGTACCAGGTCGACCAGAAGGCGGCCCAGGGCGTCGACATGCAGTACGGCATCGAGGTGGCCGGACCGTGGGGCGGCAAATGGCGAATCACCGTGAAGGACGGGAAGTGGACACCCGAGGCCGAGACCGGCAACTTCGAGGGGTGCGACGCCCTGTTCAAGTTCGACAACGCGGCCGACCTTGTGCTCACGTTCTTCGGCCGCTTTCCAGGCGGGTCCGCCTCAGGCGACCCGGAGGCGATCCACAAGGTCCGCCACCTCCACTTCTCCATCTGAACCGCAGCACGCTCTGGGCTTCAGTCCGCCTCCCCGGCGCCGGGGAGGCGGACCAGAGCGGTGCGGCGGCATGGCCGGTCACTGAGGTCGACGCGAAGACCGCTGCGTTGGTCGCCGAATCGATGGGCCCCGATGGGGACCTGGTGGCGGCCCGTCTGGCGCGCGGCTGCCGCTGCTTCGCCGTGCTGGTCGACGGAGCCCTTGGCGGGTACGGTTGGCTGTCGACCGGGCCGGAGTGGATCGGTGAGATCCAGCTCGAGATCGCGCCGGGTCCCGCCGAGGGATACGTCTGGAACTGTTTCACCGTCGCTGAGCACAGGCGCAAGGGGATCTTTCGCTCGCTGATCACGGGCATCGCGGCCGCCGGGCGGCGCGACGGCTTGAGGCGCATCTGGATTGGCAGCGTCGAGATGCCCGCCGAGAGAGCCCTCGAGCCCGCGGGCTTCCAGGCGGTGCTTCACGCGCACAGCACCATCAAGGAGGGGATGTGCTGGCTCAAAGTCACCGTCCCGGAGACGGCTGAGCCGAGCCTGGTCGAGTCGGCGCGCGCGGTGCTGGGGATCGGAGGCCGGCCGCTGGCCGTCGCGACCACCCTGCGCCGCTCAAGCCCACGCCGCCACTGACCGGCGCCCGGATAACCTGTCGCAGTGCAAATCGCCGCCGCGATCGCTGTCGTCATCGTGGCACTGCTCCATGCGGGCTTCCTTGTGCTCGAGATGTTCCTGTGGCAGAAGCCCTTCGGTCGCAGGACTTTCCACACCACGCCGGAAGCCGCCTCGACAACGGCCGTGCTCGCCGCGAACCAGGGGCTGTACAACGGCTTCCTCGCCGCGGGCCTGATCTGGGGATTGCTCGCCTACGGGGCGGTCGATGGGCGCCCGGTGCTCACCTTTTTCTTGGCCTGTGTGATCGTGGCGGGCATCTACGGAGGGATGACGGTGAGCCGGCGCATCCTGCTCGTCCAATCGGCACCCGCCGTGGTGGCTCTGGCCCTGCTCTGGCTGACCTGAGAAATTTGGGTCGCCCGCCTGATTGGCGGCCTGGAGCGGCTGACGCTCGCGGCAATCGATCAGATGGCGGACAGATAGATCTCGAGCAGGTCTCGCTCCGACTGATCGCGGGAGAGCTCCGCGGCCGCTCGGCGAAGCTCAGGTTCCCCGAGTCCATAGGCCGCGATGTGCTGCGGCATCCCGAGTGATCTGATCAAGCCCTGAACCGCATCGGCCGGGTCCGCGCCCATCGCGCCCGCCAGGGCCGCCATGCGTTCCGGCTTACGACCGGCGAGATAGCGCATCACGTGAGGCAGCAGAAGGCACGAGGTCACGCCGTGGGGGATTCCGTGGCGGGCGCCGATCTGCTTGCCCATCACGTGGCTGAGGCCGCCGGCCGACGCCCCTGGCAGGGTGAAAGAGAACCAGGCGGCCAGCTGGTTCTCGGTACGGATCCCGACATCGTTCGGCTCGGCTTGGGCGCGGGGCAGAGAGTCGAACAGGCGGCGGATCGCCTCCAGAGCCATCACGTCCGAGAACGGGTGCTCGCCGCCGGCCAGGAATCCCTCGACGGCGTGGTCGAGCGCGCGTATGCCGGTGGAGAGCCACAGCAGCATGGGCGTGGCGAGCGTGAGCTCGGCGTCGTAGATCACGCCTTCGGCGAGCAACCTCGGGTCACGCATGCCTGCCTTGTCGCCGTCCTCATTGGTGTAGCCCGCGCCGGCGGCCAGCTCGGCCGCGGATAGGGTGGTGGGGATGGCGATGTGGGGGAGGGCGTGGCCGGCGTGGCCGTGATGGTCGACGAGCCTCACCGCGATCATCTTCGCCGTGTCGATTGCGCTTCCTCCGCCAAAGCTGACCAGCCCGTCCACGTCCGCGCTTACGCATTCCTTCAGGGCGGCGTCCACCTGCGCCAGGGGCGCGTGCTGGCCGACCGTCACGGTGACAACGGCTTCGGCCCGGGCCGTGTCCTGACCGATCGCGGCGCAGATCCTTTCGATCAACCGCTCCTCGGCCACAAGCGAGCGGGTCGTCACGACCGCGATTCGATGCGCCTGCAACCGGGATAGCTCAGAGCCCAGATGCTGCAGCGACCCGGCGCCCCAATGGATGACGCGCGGGTTGGAGTAGGTGAAGACCCCGTTCACGTGGTGGTCATACTACGGACGGCATGGCGATAGCTCACGGCCAGCGCGTCCTGCGGTCAGGCGAGCCGCTCGAATCGGCGCGGGCGGCGATGATCCTCGTCCACGGGCGTGGCGCCTCAGCCGAAGACATCATGACCGTGGGCGCCGAGCTCGATTTCCCTGGTTTTGCCTATGTCGCCCCCCAGGCGGCCGGCAGCGCGTGGTACCCGAACCCGTTCACCGCACCGCTCGCGTCCAACGAGCCGTACCTCAGCGCCGCGCTCGACATGCTGAGCAACCTGGTGAGGCAGTCCGAGGCGGCGGTGGGCACAGGCCACCTAGTGCTGCTCGGCTTCTCGCAGGGCGCGTGTCTGGCGCTGGAGTTTGCGGCGCGCAACGCCCGCCGATATGGCGCCATCATCGGCTTGAGCGGCGGGCTCATCGGGCCGCCGGGGACTCCGCGCGACTACCCGGAGGGCTTCGACGGCGCCCCGGTTTTCCTTGGCTGCAGCGACGTCGATCCTCACATCCCGAAGGAGCGTGTGATCGAAACCGCGGAGGTGCTCGAGCGCATGAACGCTCAGGTGACGCTGCACCTGTATCCCGGCATGGGGCACACGGTCAGCCTCGAGGAAATCGCGGCGGTGAGGCAGATCCTCGAGTCGATCTAGGAACGCCGGGCGTGCGGGGCCTTTTCGTACAGCGTCGCGATCGCACCCATGTCCAGCTCGCCTGCTGACTTGGCCGCCTTTTCGTAAAGGCGCTTCGTCTCCTCGGTCAGCGGCGTGTCGGCGCCCGAGTGCTGGTAGAGGTCGGTCGCCAGCTCCAGGTCCTTCACGGCGTCGCGCAGCGCGAATGTCACCGGCTCGTACACGTGGTCGACGATTCCCGCTTTGCGCAGCGCGAGGAAAGGGGCCAGGCGACTGATCACTGCGAAAACGGCCTCCGGCGGCAACCCGGCCGCCGTCCCGGCAGCCTGCAGTTCCGCGGCCAGGGCGGTTACGCCCGTGAGCATGGTGTTCGCGACGAGCTTCAAGCCCGCGGCGCTGCCCAGCCGGCCGGTGCGCCGCACCTCGCCGAAAGCCTCGAGGATCGGAGCCGCTTGATCGATCGCGTCGTCGTCGCCGGCGGCGAACACGGTCGCCTTGCCGTCCTCGATCGCTGCGATGCTGCCGAGCACCGGCGCCTCGACATACCGCGCGCCCGCCGCCTCGAAGCGCGGCGCAAGCTCGTTCGCGAGGTCCGCCCCCGCGGTGCTCATCTCGATGAAAACCCGGCCGCGAGCCGCGTTCAGCGCCCCCTGCTCGCCGAAATACGTGCTCCGCACCGCGTCGGCGTTGGTGAGCATCGAGATCACGATCTCGGCCCCCGCGACTGCCTCGGCGGGTGTGGACACCACGCGGCCGACGCCTAGCGCTTCGGCTCGCCGCCGGGTCCGGTTCCACAGCGTCACATCGTGGCCGGCGGCCTCGAGCCGCCTGGCCATCGCTCCGCCCATCTTCCCAGTTCCGAGAATTGCCACCTTCATCTGCCTGACTCCTCGACCGGCTAAGCCTTCTTTTCGGCCTCTTCGCCCTCTTCTCCGTGCTCGACGATGTCGCCGTCCTTGAAAAGGACCTCCTGCAGGACGGCGCGCCACTTCGGCTTGCGCCGCGACAGGAACTCGAGCGCCATCGCGAAATGCTTGAACTCCTCCTGCTGGGCGTCCACCATGATTGCCTTCGCCTGGGGGTTACGCTCGAGCGAGATCCGATGCTCGTACCAGCCGATGGCCTCGGCCTCCTCCTGAAGCGAAGCGGCCACGCGGGCGAACGTCCGGATCTCCTCGGTCAGCTCACCTGGCGGTTCGTGGTACTGCTCGGTCCCCATGATCCTGCTCGTCTAACGGTACCCGCTTCGGCAACTTTGCGGCGGCCGCCCGCAATGCCACGAGATCGCCACGCGAGAGTCGCGACAGCATGCTCGGCGGTTTGTAAAAGGCGTTCCGCAATCGAGTCCGGAGCCTGGCGCCTTTTGGCGTCAGCACGACCGACTTGATCCGCCTGTCGGCCTCGACGACCTCCCGTTTCGCGAGGCCTTGCGCCTCAAGGCGGTCGACAAGCCAGGTTGCGTTGGATGGGTCGCAGCCCCATTCACGCGCCAGGGCGCGCATGGGTCGTCCCCGCGCCGGATCGAGGCTGGCCAGCGCGCGGCTCTCCGCCGGGCTGAGGCCGAGCCGCCTGATGAAGAGGTCTCGCTCGGGCGCGGTGGAGACCATGAGATCGAATAGCGGCCGCCACGCCGCGGCGGCCAGCGACGTCCTCGAGGATTCGGGCACATGGCCAGTATAGTTGAGATGTCTGTATAGTTGAATTGATTCAACTATCCGGCACGGTGGAGGTAGAGATGAGATTGGCGACCGTCGCACAGATGACTGTCAGAGGTTGCGGGGTGGTGCTGGTCCTGCTCGGCATCCTGTTCTGGACGGGCAACGCGGACTTCCTGCAGCCTGTCCACATTCTTCTGGGCCTGGTGCTCGTGCTCGGCCTGTGGACGCTTTCATTCCTGGCTCTGCAATCGCGCGCGGCAATCGGACTGGGAGCGCTCGGATTTGCCTGGGGTCTGGTGGCTCCGATCCTCGGCCTTGCCCAGACCAGCCTCGTTACGGGCGGCGGGCACTGGATCATCCAGGTGATTCATCTCCTGGTCGGCGTCGGGGCGATCGGGATCGCCGAGCAGCTGGCGCGCCGGATCAAAGCTCAGGGCGTCGTTGCGATGGTGCGCTGATGGGGATGCTGCAAGGCAAGGTGGCCATTGTCACTGGCGCGAGCCGGGGGATTGGCGCCGAGGCGGCGCGGGTGTTCGCGCGCGAAGGGGCGACCGTGGTGCTGGCCGCGCGGTCGCCCGGAGACATCGAAAGCAACGCTCTGGACATCGTCGCCTCCGGTGGCACTGCTCTTGCGGTTCAGACCGATGTCACCGACCCGGCTTCAGTCGAGCGGATGGTCGAGCGCGCGGTCACGGCATTCGGCCACGTCGACGTCGCGTTCAACAACGCGGGCGCCGGCCACCGGCCCAGGCCTCTCGCGGAGATATCGGTCGAGGATTTCGATGCGATCCTCAAGTCCAACCTGCTGAGCGTCTTCCTGTCGATGAAATACGAGATTCCCGCCATGCTCGCGCACGGTGGTGGCGCGATCGTCAACATGTCCTCGACTGCGGGCATGCAGGGTGCGCCAGGGATGGGGTCTTATTCGGCCGCCAAGCACGGCGTGATCGGGCTGTCGTTGACGGCCGCGCTGGACTACGGGCGCCGCAACATCCGAGTCAACGCCATAGCTCCCGGACCGATCGCCACGGCCGACCTGCCCGAACAGGCCCGGGCCCATATCGCCGAGTTTGTGCCGATGGGCACGCTCGGAACGCCCGAGCAGGTGGCCCTGGCCGCGGCCTGGCTGTGCTCCGACCAGGCGGCCTTTGTCCACGGCGCGGTGCTGTCTGTCGATGGAGGTCGTCTGGCCGGCGCATTTGTCCCGGCGGCCTGACCAGTCCGGAATACCGCCGCCGGCCTCAACCTTCTGTATCTTCGGGATGGATTACGGCGCATCCAGCGCGGCGTGTTTTCTGATGCCGGGCGCTTCTCGGTCGCAGCAGGCGGTCGAGACGGCCGCGCAGGCGCGTTGAACCAGTCAGACCTGGTCGCGCTGCTCCGAGACGGTGTCCCGGAGCCCGGCGGTCGATGGGCAGACCTCGGCGCCGGACAGGGCGCCTTCACCGTTGCGCTGGCCGAGCTCCTGGGTCCCGGCGCCCACATCACCGCCGTCGACAAGGACCGCCACGCTGTGGAAGGGATCGAGGACGAGATGGGGAGGAGCCACCCGAAGGTCGCCGTCGAGGTGCGTGTCGCCGACTTCACCCGCCCCCTCGACCTGAGCGAGCTCGACGGGGTGGTGATGGCCAACTCGCTGCATTTCCTGCGTGACAAGCTGCCGGTCCTGGCTTTGGTGCGCGCGATGCTGAAGCCAGGCGGAAGGCTGATCGTGGTCGAGTACGGTGCCGACCGCGGCAACCCGTGGGTGCCGCACCCTTTCTCGTATCCCCGTTGGGAGCAGATGGCGGCCCGGGCGGGGTTCGCGAGGACGCGCCTCCTGCGAACCATCCCGAGCCGTCACCTCGGAAGCATGTACTCGGCCGTCAGCGAGGGCTAGAAGACCTGCGACTGCGACTCCGCAGCCTGGCCGTGGCCGTGGCGGCCACGCCGCCAGCGGCGCCCGACCATGACGCGCCGTCCGGCGTCCGACCGCCCGCCGCCGCCACCGCCCGGGTTGAACCGCTTGGTGACGCCGCCGAGCTTGGCGCCCCACGTGACGAACTTGTGGAAGCGCTCCTCGGCCTCGCGGGCGATTCCGATCCGCTCGCCGCGGGTCTCCTCACGGAAGCGGGCGATGCGGCCGGCCGCGGCGCCCTCCTTCTCTTCCGGGCTCGAGCCCACCTTGAGCTCGGGCAGCGCTCCCAGGACGACGATCTGATCGTCTTCCAGCGTGACGTCCACTCCCGTGAACCAGCCGTCCGGGAGCCTTCCGGCAAACCAACCTTTGATCGTGTCGAACTCTTTTTGATCCATGCGTTACATAATTACAGTGCAAGGGAATGCTTGTCAAGTGGCCTCGCGTAAGCTCGCAATGACATGGGGATGATGCCGCCGGGCGCCGGGCCGCCCGTGATCCACTGGTGGGG
Source organism: Candidatus Dormiibacterota bacterium (assembly GCA_036491755.1). GTDB lineage: Bacteria > Chloroflexota > Dormibacteria > Dormibacterales > Dormibacteraceae > DASXBJ01. The sequence continues at coordinate 8,961 of DASXBJ010000028.1, read as the reverse complement.
CGGCCGCCGGCGCAAGCCGGAGACCGGCGAGGCCAACAGCGGGCTGACTGGCGACCCGACCCTGGAGCCGCCGGCGCCTCCAGAGGGTCCTCAAGACCTCCGGGGCCGCTGGGAGAGCTTGAAGCAGTCGGTCACCGGAACGACCGCGGCCTTGCCGCGCGTCCTCCGCCTGGTCTGGGACGCCAGCCCCACCACCACGCTGGCGCTGTTCATCGCCACCGCGATCGCGGGCGTCATCCCCGCCGCCGCGGCCTACACCTCGAAGCTGCTGATCAACTCGGTGGTGCAGGGCATCGTCATCAACCACACCCACGCCGCCGATCGTGTCGGCCTCGCGGCCATCGGCGGGCCCCACTCGATCGGTCCCTGGACTGGACCTGTGTTCAGCGCGGTGGGAATGATCGTCTTCCTGTCGATCGTTCAGCTCGCGCTGTTCGCGCTCACCTCTTTACTGGGCACGATCCGCAACATCACGCAGCAGCTGCTGCAGAACTCTGTCTCGATGCGGATCCAGCTGATGGTGATGGAGAAAGCCGCATCGCTGGACCTCCAGTTCTATGAGGACCCTGCTTCGTACGACCTGCTGCGCCGCGCCCAGAACGACTCCATCAACCGGCCCGTGATCATGATCTCGACCGCTTTCGGTCTGGTCCAGACGCTGTTGACCTTCGTCACCATGATCGCCCTGCTGCTTGGCGTGAGCCCGCTGCTGGCCCTGCTCGCGCTCGTGTCGCCCATACCGGCTTTCGTCGCCGACACGAGATATGGATGGCGGGGCTACAACATCGCGCGCTGGGGATCGCGGTTGCTGCGGCGCATGAACTACATGGTCACGCTGGTCACGACCGACTCCTTCGCCAAGGAGGTCAAGCTGTTCGGCCTGGGCGGTTACTTCATCGCCCGCTACCGCCTCATCGCCAACGCGTTCTACGGCAGCCAGCGGGCGCAGGTCGTGCGTCGGTACATGACCGGTTTTGCGTGGGGCAACCTGAGCACGATCACGACCTCGCTCACCTATCTGTATGTCGCACTGCAGGCGATCGCCGGCCGCCTGACGCTGGGCGACCTCACCCTGTACACCGTGGCCGCGCAGTCCGTCCAGGGTTCGATCCAGGGCATCCTCAGCGGTTTCTCCGGCATGTATGAGCACAATCTGTATCTCAACAACCTGTTCGAGCTGATGGCGATCCAGCCGTCGATGAAAGTCACGGCGACCCCGGCCAAGCTGCCGGAGCCGATGCGTGGCGAGATTCGCTTCGACAATGTGACGTTCGCTTATCCGGGCGCCGAGAAGAACGCGCTGTCGGAGCTCAGCTTCACCGTCGAGGCGGGGGAGACCCTGGCCGTGGTCGGCCGCAACGGAGCGGGCAAGACGACTCTGTTCAAGCTGATCTGCCGCCTGTACGACCCCACCGGTGGGCGGATCCTGATCGACGGCGTCGATGTCCGCGACCTCGACCCGGCCGACTTGCGACGCCAGATCGGGGCCATGTTCCAGGACTACGTCAATTACCAGGCGACCGCGGCGGAGAACATCGGCCTGGGCAACCTGGCCGACCTGGACGACCGCGCGGCCATCGTGCACGCCAGCGAGCAGGCGGGTGCGGATGAGCTGATATCGACCCTGCCCGAGGGCTACGACACCGCCCTTGGCAAGTGGTTCGACGCCGGAGTGAACCTCTCAGGCGGCGAGTGGCAGAAGGTGGCGCTGGCACGCGCGTTCATGCGCGACGCCCGAATCCTCCTGCTGGACGAGCCGACATCTGCGCTTGACGCCCAGGCCGAGTACGACCTCTTCGAGCGACTGCGCTCGCTGACACGCGGCCGGACGGCCGTTTACATCTCGCACCGGTTCTCGACCGTGCGGCGGGCCGACCGTATCATCTTCCTCGAGCATGGCCGCCTGGTCGAGGAGGGGACGCACGAGGAACTGATTAGGCTCGACGGCCGTTACGCGCGGCTGTTCAGGATGCAGGCCTCCGCCTATACCGGCGAGGACGTGGAGATCCCGCTCGATGGAGAAGATGTCGCGGCAGGCCTGGCGGCCGGTCGCGACGGACCTGGAGAGGCTCTACCCGGGCGCTAAGCCCGGAGGCCGTTGGGACTCAGCTGGAGGACGCGCACCGCCCGGCCGCGCATCCGGTCGCAGCGCCAGCAGAAGACAACGGCGTCGATCCCCCCCGGCAGGATCCCCTTCAGCAGTACCTCACGCTCTTTTTGATGGAAAAACCAGCAGATGAAGAAGTGCATTGAGTCCCGAGAAGGTAGCACGGGAATGCCGACAATTCACGGGAGATGCAGTTAAGAAATGGTCAAATGGCCCGCTCCATGCGCGCGGCAAGGACAAAGTCGTTCTCGGTCAGGCCTCCGGCGGCGTGCGTCCACAACCGGACCACGAGCGAGCCGTAGGTGAGGAGCAGGTCGGGGTGGTGGCCCTCGGCCTCGGCGACGGCGGCAAACCGGTTGACCAGGTCCACTCCCGGCATGAACCCCTTGAACTTGAAAGTTCGGGTCAGCTCGAGGTGGCCGGCGTCTTCAATGGTCCACCCGGGCAGCTGTTCGAGCAGCTCGGCCGCCTGCTCGCGGGAGAGCGATGGCGTGCCCGGTTTGCACTCCACGCAATGACGCTCGGCCAGGGGCGCGGCCATCCCATCTAGGATCGTACGGCGCTGGGTAGAATGATTGGTCCCGCGGGCGGCTAGCTCAGTGGGAGAGCGCTCGCCTCACACGCGAGAGGTCATTGGTTCAAACCCAATGCCGCCCACCATTCGCACGTGGCCCCGTCGTCTAGTGGACTAGGACGCAGCCCTCTCAAGGCTGAGATCGCGGGTTCGAATCCCGCCGGGGCTACCAGTCGCTACGCGGGCGTCACGGGCGAGGCCGTTTCCAGAACGACCCAGCCGCCGAACTTGGCTTGCGCATCTTCCGACATTACGGGGGTGATCAGATCCAGGCCCACAGATACCGCTTGTCGAGGGGTGTTCAGACCCCAGGACACCAAGTGGTTGCCGACATCCTTCATGAAGGCCTGAGTGCTCGTGACTCGGCTCAAGACCGCGTTCAGCTTCAAAAGACTCCTGTCTGTGGTGATGAATCCGACTCGCCAGGCGACATACGTGGCCTCAAGGCTGCCAGGGGATGGCGTGTGGTCTTGGGGCAGATATGTGGACTTGATGGCCTCGATCTGGGCCCGAGCCCCATTGGCACGATTCATGTCGCCGCCGGCTGCGATCGCAATCGTGATCACATGATCCGGCGTTCCCCACAGACCGCCGAAGACATCTGGATTCGAGTTGACGATGTTCACCATGTCGCCGATATCTTGGTTGGAGTAGATCTGCGTGCCAGGCTTGGCCTCGGGCATAGGAGGCAAGGGTCCGCCGACCACCGAAGCATTCAACCCCGTGCAGCCGGTGACGGGCTGTGACTCAATAGATCTGACCTGGCCCGCGCCCACTTCCAGGTGACCGCCTGCAGTACCCACACGTGAGCCGCGCTCGTCGAACAGGCCGACAGGGTTACCTCGGGCACTGAAGCCGGTAGGCCAGATGACCGCGATGCTGGTCTGTTGCGAAGTGATCCAGAGGCACGCCGTTCCGTCACTGTTGACTCGCGCGTTGAGCGTGCCGTCGAGATCGGTCAGCAGCTCCGAATCGTGCGGAGCCACCGCGATGCGGTAGCCGTCGGATGAGGCCCCGTGATTGGCACCGCACCCAGGGCTCAGAACTGCTATCAACGCGATCGCGCCAATTCCCTGCGCCGCCGCGCTCCGCCATTTGGGCACCAGCATCACCTGAAGAACTATTCCAGTCGCGTGAACGTAACCGTGACCTCGAACACTACTGGGCTGATCGGCCATTGTGTTGATCCGATCTCAGGCCGTTTGCCACGTTTTGGCGCACTAATCCGCAATCCGTAGTACTATCCTATGCGCAGGATGCAGCATTCGAACGGCAGTCCCATCGACACCAGCCAGCTTCTGAAGGGAGTGCTGGACCTGGCGGTCCTGGCGGTCCTCGCCGAGCAAGACAGTTATGGATATGACGTCTTACGTCGGCTGCGCGACAGCGGGCTGGATGGCGTGGGCGACGCCTCGGTCTACGGGACGCTGCGCCGGCTCTTCCGGGCGGGAGACCTCAAGTCGTACGTCGTTCCCTCCGAGGAAGGACCTCACCGCAAGTACTACGCGCTGAACGATCGGGGCCGCAACTCACTCGATCAATCCGCCAAAACGTGGGGGTCGCTCACCAGCGCCCTCGATCAACTGCTCAACGGGAGGAGCACTGCCAATGCCAGATAGCAATCCAGCCAACGACGTTGCCAGCTATTCAGAGGCCGTGCGGGCCGCCCTTGCCTCGCTCCCCGAAAAGGAGCGTGAGAGCCTGCTCGAAGACCTCGAGAGCCATCTCGCGGAGGTTGCGAGCGAGTCAGACGTTCCGCTGCAAGAGCGTCTCGGCACGCCTGAGGCTTACGCCGCTGAGCTCAGGCTCGCTTTCGGCGCTCCATCCGAAACGGGCGAGACAAAACGACGCGGACGGATGCGCGACAGACCATTGGCGTTGGTACGCGCGGCCACCGGCACGCGGGCATACCGAGAGGTGCGCGCCATGCTGCCAGAGCTGCGCCCGGGCTGGTGGATCCTGCGCGCGTATCTGGCGGTCCTCTTTCTCGCCTTCTTGTTCAGAGGCCAAGACAATCTCCGGCCGATTCCGAACCCGTTCTCAAGCCTGGGCCTTTTCCAGATCCTGGCCACGGTCGTGGCCGTCGTGGTCTCCGTACGACTGGGTCGGCGTGGCTTGCCGGATAAACACGCCTGGCGAGTCGCCGCTGTGGCGGCAAATGTGGCGATCGCAGTGATTGCGTTGCCCGTCCTGGTGGACATGAGCACGGGCTCCAGCTACGCGTACTACGGCGGCGATCCCTCCAGCCTGTACGTCCCGCCGGTCCAGGCAGGTTATGACCTGCCCGGCGCGACCAACATCTATCCATATTCGTCGGATGGGAAGCCATTGAAGGGTGTCCTTCTATACGACCAGGACGGGCACCCCGTGGTCCTCGACACGTCGGGTAAGGGCGGTGTCATCACAAACGTTCCGATCGGGGCTGACGGCCTGCCGATCCCCAACGCATACCCCCTCGATCAGCGAGACCCCAACGGACAGACGGTGCTGCCACCGCGAGTTGCCCTGCCACCCGGGCCTACCCCTTCGCCCACCTCCAGCCCGAACCCCAGTTCAAAGCCGTGACCCAGTCCCGGATTGCTCGTCCGCGACTCAGGTTCAGTGGGCGGCGTGGGGAAGGTTCGCCAGCACCTCGCGAGTCTCTTCGACTCCGGTGAGCCAGAGGCGGGCCAACTCATCGTCCGGACGCTGCCAGTAGCCGCCAAACGAACCATCGCCGAGAAGAGCGCGGATCGCTGCTGGATCGCTGGAATCGAGAGCCGCCGGCAATTTCTTGCCCGGCGGCACGACAACGTCTGCGAGACGCGTCCACGGGAAGTTTTCCATCCACGACGCATGCGATGCATCGGCGTCGGTCTGCTGGACAACCGCCCAGGTCCTTGGTGACTTCCACCAGTTGTGAAGAACCACGCCATCCCTTGCCAGCGACTCGACTGGAGAATTGCCGCCGTGGCCATTCACAAGCAAGAGCCGGCGAAACCCCTGTGCGCGAAGCGAATCCAACAGCTCGCTCACGAATGAAAGGTATGTGTCCAGCCGCACACTCGGACTGCATGGAAAGCTGCTGAAGTTAGGGGTGACGCCGTAGGCGAGCGCCGGCAGCACGGGGACTGCGAGTGGCTGGGCTGCTTCGACTGATACGCGCTCCGCCAGGATCGAATCAGTGGCCAGGGAGAGATAGGCATGCTGCTCGGTGGAGCCGAGCGGCAGAACGATGCGGTCGTCGCGCTCGAGGTACGACTCCATCTGCATCCAGTTCATGTCGGCGACCCTCATCGGCTAGAGCTGAACACAGGCTTGGCCTGCTGGAGCACTCAGTACTTCCTTCGGTGGTCGAAAACGTTGACAAGCTCGCGCCCGTCCAGATAGCGATGCAGGTTTTCGATGAACAGGTCGACCAGGCGGTCGTTCTCCTGGACCACCGTGCTCGCCGAATGCGGCGAGACGATGACATTGGCCATGCCCCACAAAGGGCTCTCGGCCGGTAGTGGCTCCTTGGCGAACACATCGAGTGCGGCGCCCCTGAGGCGCCCGGCCTGGAGCAGCTCGATCATCGCCTGCTCGTCGATGAGTGAACCGCGCCCGACGTTCACCACGACGGCGTTGGAGGGCAGCAGCTCCAGGCGCCTCCGATTGACCAGGTTGGCGGTCTCGGGGGTGTCCGGGGCCGCGATGACGAGGATGTCAGTTTCCGGCAGCGCCCTGTCCAGTCCATCCGCGTCAACCACCGTGAGAACACCCGGCACAGGTTGGCCGCCGGCCGTTCGCCGATGCCCCGTCACCTGAATCCCAAGTGCCGCGCTCAGCTCAGCGATCCTGGAACCGACCTTCCCCAGGCCGATCAGAGTCATCCGTGAACCGGCCACCTGGTAGCCGCAGAAGCGTTCCCAGTGGCGTTCCTTCTGCCATTGGTTCAATCGCGGCATCTCCTTGGCGAAATGCAGGGCCGCAAGAATCACGAACTCGGCCAGAGGTTGAGCGTGAACGCCAGCCGCGTTCGTGATGACGAGCGGCGAGCCGGCCAGGCCGAGCTTTTCGATCAGCGGGCCGATCCCTGAGCTGGATGCCTGGACCCAGCGCAGCTTGGGCGCTCGCTTGAGCAGCTGATCCGGCCGTTCCCAATCGAACTCGAACGCAACCTCAGCCCGGCTCAAGTGGTTCCGCCACCTCTCGAGCTGCTCCTGGGAAAGGGGCCGCGGGGGTGCATGGTGGTCCGCCTCGTAGCGAGGAACCGGCAAGATCTCCGGTTCATAGATCAGCTCGATCCGGTCTGGTTCGGAGGCGGCGATGCGCTCCGCGTGGCCGCGGTCGAGCCACGACGCGATCAGGACTGGCGTGTGGTTACCTCGTGTAGGTGCCGGCACCCGACCCTCCAGCCTCGGCCGCCATCAACTCCGCCAATCGATAGCACAGCCGCGTGCCAGCCCCAAGCGGCCCTCGAGGGATGTCGCGGTGGAGGTGATTCTCGTTCCAGTGGCTGCCGGCGATGTCGAGGTGAGCCCAGGGCCGTCCATCGACGAACTCGCCGATGAACATGCCGCCTGTGATCACGCCGGCCTCGCCGTAGTTCGCGTTCTTCAGATCAGCGCTCTGGCTCTGGATCAGGGCCCGGAAGTCCGGATAGATGGGCAACCGCCACACGCGGTCACCGGCAACATCTCCAGCCCGCTCCAGGAGGCCCCAGAGGTGGTCATCGTTGCTGATGGCCGCCGACGCGGCGTGGCCGAGCGCGGCTCGTGCATCGCCGGTGAGAGTTGCCAGGTCGACGATGTGGGTCGCGCCGGAGCGGATGGCGTAAGTGACCGCGTCGGCGAGCACCAGCCGCCCTTCCGCGTCCGTGTTCAGCACCTCGACCGTCTTTCCCGCGGCGCTTTTCCAGACGTCTCCGGGTCGCTGGGCTCCGCGTCCGGGCAAGTTTTCAGCTGCGGCGACGATCGCCATGACGTTGATCGCCAGGCGGCTCTCCGCCACCACTTGAATCGCTGCCAGAACGGCGGCCGCCCCGCCCATGTCGCCGCGCATCTTGACCATCCCGTCGGCTGACTTGAGCGAGAGTCCACCGCTGTCGAATGTGATGCCCTTACCGACCAAGGCCAGATTGGGGCCGTCGGCGCGGCCTCCGCGATACTGCAGCCGAATGAGTCGCGGCGGGTCGTCCGAGGCGGCGCCGACGGCAGCCAGCAGGGTATAGCCGTCCGCCGCCAAAGCGTCCGTTCCCAGGATCTCGCACTCCAGGCCAAATCTCTCGGACAGGTTGCGAGCGATGAGCTCCATGCGGCCTGGGCCCAGCTCGTTCGCCGGAGCGTTTTGCCACTCGCGCGCTCGGGCAGTGGCCTCGCCGAGGCGCCGCGAAACATCTGCCGCCGCGGCGGTCGCGTCGCCGAAGCCGACCAGGTTGAGCTCGGTCAGCGGCGCGGGGTGGGGTCCGGTGCTTCTGGCGCGGCGGTCCCACATGCCTGCAACGCCGCCCTCGATGACCGCACCGAAGTCCTCCGGTCGGAGCGCTCCCGCCCGCACCACCGCGATCCTTCCGTGGCCGAACTCGCGAGCGGCGCGAACCATCTCCTGGTGGGCGAACCTGAGGCGACTGCCATCGATGTCATCTGCAGACCCCAGGCCGTAAAGAAGGATCCGACCGGCGGCCAGCCCAGGTCTGGCCGGCAGGATCAGGATCTCATGGAGCCTCCCGCTGTGCTCTCCCGAGGCGACGAATGCGGCGGCGCCGGGATCGAGCGCAGCAAGTACCGGGTCGACTGGTGCTCCAGCCACCACCGCGACCGCCAGCACATCAGCAACGATTGATTCCGCAGGTGTTATGGGGCTGAGGGTCACCCGCACCGCGTCGGGGCCGATCAAAAAGGTCCCCTGGAGGCCGCAACGATCCGAAACCGGTTGATCACAAACGTCCTCATAAAAGGTATATTCCCGCTACTTAGATTTTTCTGGCAGTTCGAGATCTAATATCTTAAGCCCGGAAGTTAGGGGAGGAAGCATTCGCAAGATGCGAAATCGCAGCACACTGTGGATAGGCGCGCTAGGTGTCCTCGCCATCAGTCTGGGGGCGGCATGTGGCACCAGCGGAAACAGCTCTACTACCAACGCCGCTTCGAAGACCCTCGTGGTCGACGACGCGTACACGTGGGACTTCAGCAAGGACACCGATCCGAGCCGGGGTGGCGTCGACTTCGATGCCGACCCGTTCTTTCACGCGATTTACGACAGCCTGCTCACCTTCAAGCTCGGTGATTCGTCAACCCCGATCCCACTCGTGGCTCAGTCA
>DASXBJ010000027.1:0-4544 GCA_036491755.1 Candidatus Dormiibacterota bacterium | reverse complement strand
CCGCTCGCGGCAAGCTGGCATTCCAACAAGTTTCTGAACCCGGTGAGGGACGGCGCGGTGATCCCGATCCTGCATCTCAACGGCTACAAGATCGCCAACCCGACCGTGCTCGCACGCATCACGGAAACCGAGTTGACCGAGCTTCTCCGTGGCTATGGCCACAACCCGGTCTACGTCACCGGCGACGACCCCGCGCTCGTCCACCAGCAGATGGCGGCCGCCATGGACTGGGCCCTGGATGATGTCGAGCGGATCCAGCAAGCGGCGCGCGTGCGGAGTGACAGGTCCCGCGCCCGGTGGCCGATGATCGTGCTCCGCACCCCGAAGGGCTGGACCGGGCCGAAGTCCGTCGACGGCCTACAGGTCGAGGGGACGTTCCGCGCGCACCAGGTCCCGGTCACCGACTTCGCGGCCAAGCCGGAACATATCAAGGTCCTCGAGGACTGGCTGCGGAGCTACCGGGCCGAGGAGCTGTTCGATTCGTCCGGCCGCCTGGTCGACGAGCTGGCCAAGCTGCCGCCCCGCGGCCGGCGCCGAATGAGCGACAACCCGCACGCCAACGGCGGTGAGATCTTGAAGGATCTTCGGCTGCCCGACTTCCGTGATTACGCGGTTGACGTCACGAAGCCTGGCACGTCCACCAGTGAAGCGACGCAGGTGCTCGGAGCCTACCTGCGGGACGTGGTGAAGGCCAACTCGGACAACTTCCGTGTCATGGGTCCGGACGAGACCGTTTCCAACCGGCTCGGCGCGATCCTGGAAACGACGGACCGTGCGTGGGACACGGAGATCAAGGCGGGCGACGACCACCTCGGTCCGGATGGCCGCGTCATGGAGGTGCTGAGCGAGCACCTGTGCGAGGGGTGGCTCGAGGGATACGTGCTCACCGGGCGACACGGCCTTTTCAACTGCTACGAGGCGTTCATCCACATCATCGACTCGATGTTCAACCAGCACGCGAAGTGGTTGAAGGTGACGCGCGAGATCCCATGGCGCCGGCCGATCGCATCGCTCAACTACCTGCTCTCGTCCCACGTCTGGCGCCAGGACCACAACGGCTTCTCGCACCAGGATCCGGGATTCATCGACCATGTCGTCAACAAAAAATCCGAGGTGATCCGCGTCTACCTGGCGCCGGACACCAATTGCCTTCTGTCGATCGCCGACCACTGCCTGCGAAGTCGCAACTACGTCAACGTGATCGTGGCGGGCAAGCAGCCGGCGCTGAGCTACCTCACCATGGAGGAGGCGATCGCGCACTGCACCCGAGGCTTGGGGATCTGGGACTGGGCGAGCACCGACGCCGGCCGCGAGCCCGATGTCGTTCTTGCCTGCGCCGGCGATGTGCCCACGCTGGAGACACTCGCCGCGGCGGACCTCATCCGCCGGCATCTGCCGGATGTCAGCGTCCGCGTGGTCAATGTGGTCGACCTCATGCGCCTGCAACCGCCGAGCGAGCATCCTCACGGCTTGAGCGACGCGGAGTTCGACGACGTCTTCACCCGGGATAAGCCGGTCGTATTCGCCTACCACGGCTACCCGTGGCTCGTCCACCGGCTGACCTACCGCCGCGCGAACCACGACAACATCCACGTGCGCGGTTACATAGAGGAAGGCACGACCACGACGCCTTTCGACATGGTGATGCTCAACAACCTCGACCGTTTCCACCTGGTCGCGGACGTCATAGATCGGGTGCCGTCGCTGGGTACGAAGGCCGCGCACGTGCGCCAGAGGATGATGGACCAGCGCTTGCTGCACCGGCAGTACACGCGCGACCACGGCGAAGACTCCCCCGACATCCGCGACTGGATCTGGCCCAACTAACTATGAGCGGAAACCGGCGGTTTCCGCTCATCGCGGCGCTACGCGCCGCTGCTCACCTTCCCCTGGATTGGATTTTCAGATTGGTTGCTCCTCGCCAGGTCAGTGACGCCAGAGACAAAGTCGCGGCCGGGATGAACCCGGCCGCCCATGCCACGCCAGACGGGGAATGATCGGCGCATTGCGGTCACTCATGCGGGCGGTAGCCTGAGCAGGATGCGTGTCCTCGTCGTCAATGCCGGCTCCAGCTCGCTCAAGGTCGGCCTGGTCGGCCATGACGACCAGGTCCTCGCCGAACACGAATTCCAGGTGGCCGGCGGAACCCTCGACGAGGGGGCGCTGGCGTCGGCGGTGCGCGCCATGGGGGATGTCGACGCGGTCGGCCACCGCGTCGTGCATGGCGGCCCACGCTATACGGCGTCGACGCGCATCGACCACGAGGTCATCTCCTACCTCGTCAGCATCAGTGACCTGGCGCCGCTGCACATGCCGTCGGCGCTGGCCGGCATCGCATCTGTGCGTGCGCTGCTGCCGCGCACTCCCGCGGTGGCGTGCATCGACACCGCCTTTCATTCACGCATGCCTCCGGCGGCTTCGACCTACGCAATCCCGAAGGAATGGCGCGACGACTACGGCATCCGGCGCTATGGATTCCACGGCTTCTCCCACTCGTACGCCGCGCGCCGGGCCGCCGAGATGCTCGGGCGACCCGAGTCGGACTTGAAGGTTGTGACATGCCACCTCGGCTCTGGAGCCTCGCTCGCCGCCGTAGCCGGAGGCCGCTCGATGGACACGACGATGGGCTTCACTCCCCTCGAGGGCCTGGTGATGGCGACCCGATCGGGAACGGTGGACCCGGGAATGATGGTGTGGCTGCAGGGGCATGCCGGAGTCGACGCAGCCGAGCTTTCGGACACGCTCGACCAGCGCTCCGGACTCCTGGCCATGGCCGGGACGCCGGACATGCGCGAGGTCCTGAAGAAGATCGCGGCGGGAGATGAGGCCGCCCGCCTTGCTTTTGATGTGTACATTCATCGCCTGCGGGCGCTGATCGCCGCGATGGCGGCTGCCATGGGAGGCCTGGATGTCCTCGTTTTCACGGGGGGCGTCGGCGAGAACTCTCCCGCGGTGCGCGCCGCCGCGGTGTCGGGCCTGCGCTTCCTCGGCATCGAGATCGGGCCGACGCTGAACGCGAGCCTGGGGCCCGACTCGGACATCAGCGCGCCCGGCGCCAAGGTGCCCACGCTCGTCATCAAAGCGCGCGAGGACATCGAGGTCGCGCGTGAGGTGCGCCGGGTCCTGTCGGCTCCGGTCTAGGGAACCCTCTGGAGCACGACGATCGGGATCTCGCGCTTGGTCAGCGCTTGCTGCGGCTCGAGATATTCGATCAGAGCCGCGAGCTCCGTGCGCTCAGCCGGGTCCGCTGTTCTCGCCCTGGCTTGAAACTTCTCAGGCCCAACCTCCACCGTGGCAGCCGGGTCTGAAAGCAAATTGACATACCACGCCGGGTGGGACGGTGCGCCGTTGGCCGACGCGATCACCACGTACTCCTTGCCGTGCGGTCGAAAGCCCAGCACTACGGTGCGAGGCGTTCCGCTTTTCACGCCCCTGGTCGTAAGCAGCATCAGCGGGCGCCCGGCCAGCTGGCCGCTCAACCGGCCCTGGTTGGCACGAAACTCAGAGATCACCTTCTGGTTGAAGGCATTGATGTCCTGCGGAACCTCGGGCCTTTGTACTTTCTTCTGTTCGCTCATGCCTCGAGCATACGAGCGCTAGGCCAACCGCTTCAGCATGTTGATGTTCGTTGGTACATATCCGAGCTTTTCGTAGAGAGGCCTCGCCGCGGAATTGTGTCCGAACACATGCAGCCGAATCTCTTCGAGACCGAGGCTGCGAGCCTCCTCCTCCAGCTTGAGCATCGCCTGCTCCGCGTATCCACGCCGCCTGAACGGCTGATCGATCTCGATGTTGAAGATGAAGGCGGCCGGCCTCGGTTGGCGCACCACATTGATCCACAACAATCCAACCGGCTCGCCGGTGCCGGTCGGAACGATCGACCAGAGGTGATGGTCGGGAGTGGCGAGTCCCTGCGGAAGGAGACGCTCATGCTCTTCCCGGCTGCGCTGAAGCGCTTCATCCTCGGTCCACCTGCCGGTGCGAACGTGCTCCGCCGCGTAGTCGGCGGTCTCCACGGGCAGCCAGGCGTCGAACTGCTCCGCGGTCAGCGGGACGAGCTCGACGCTTGCCATCGGTCCAGTGTAAAACCGATATCCCCGCCACCTACCGGCGCCTGCACTACGCCTGCGAGTCGGGCGTCCCCAGCTCCTTGGCATCCAGCGAGGCCGGGACCTCGAGTGTCCCGCGCCACTGATCCAGCCGCGCCAGCAGGTTGCGGCAGCGCTCGCAGTGCTCGACGTCAAGACCGCCGGCACCAGTGCGTTGGCATCTGGCGTCATGTTCTGCCGGAAGGATCGGCGACTTGTCCATGGTTCGATTTATGGCCCGGCACGGTGCGGCTCAAACCCTGCCCTGTCAACGCCACGGAGAAAAATCGAAATCGAATGGTGCCCCGCGCGGGATTCGAACCCACGACCCTGTGTTTAGGAGCGCGCGTAATTCGTTGCTTGTGCTGGCACTAAAGGATTGTCTGCCGCTTGACGGAATGGTGGCAGCCCACTAAACAGGAGCGGGTACCAACGCGCCCATCGTTGTGCCTACTT
>DASXBJ010000026.1:0-25195 GCA_036491755.1 Candidatus Dormiibacterota bacterium | reverse complement strand
GGCTGGGCTTCGCCCACCCGCGACTCTGTCCCCCTGGTCTCATGCGTGGCGAGGAGTGACTACTAAGTTAAGTCACATCCATATACCGGAAAAGAGCAGCGCCTGCGGCGCAGCCGCACGCGCGATGAGGGAAACCATCCGGGTTTCCCTCATACCCGCTTCAGCGCGAGAACGGTCACGTCGTCGAACAGCTCCCGGCTGCGCGAGCCCTGGGCGAGGATGTCCACCATCGTCTGCGCCGTCTCCGCGCGTCGCACGTCGTACGGAAGCAAGAGCTCTTTGGTCGCGAGGTCGGGCCGGAGGTCCAGCAAACCGTCCGAAAACACGACCAGCGTGTCGCCGGGGTTGAGGGTCACCGCACCGACGACGTACTGCGTGTCGGAAAAGATCCCGATCGGAGCGCTGCGCTGAGGCAGCTGCTCCTGGCCGCCGCCGCCGCGGAGGACGCGGGCGTGGCCGTGGCCCGCGTCCACGTACCGCAGCTCTCCGGACTTCGGGTTGAACCTGCAGTGGAACACGGTGACGTAGGCGTGGTTGACATCGAGCGCGGCGGCCATCACCTCCGCCGCCTTCTTGACGCTCGCCTCCATCGGGTCGATGGCGGCCGAGCCCCGAAGCGCCGCCCGCGCAGTGGCCATCATCAGCGCTGCCAGGAGGCCCTTCCCCATCACGTCGCCGAGCGTGATGGTGACGAGCCCGTCCGGCGAGCGGTGCCAGTCGTAGAAGTCGCCGCTGATCTCCTTGGCCGCCGTGAAGTGGGCGGCCAGCTCAAACCCCTCCTCCATATATGGAGAGGCGGGGAGCATCCCGGCCTGCAGCTCGGCGGCACGGTGCATCTGCTCGACGCGCTCGCCCACCATCGCCTCCAACCTGCGGAGGTTGGCGCGATTGTCGAGCTCGAGGCTCCGCCGGCGAAGATTGTTGACGACCAGCAGGTACAGCTGCGTCGCCCCGACCGGCTTGACGTGATAGGCGTAGGCGCCGTGCTCCATGGCTGCCCTTCCCAGCTCGGGGTCGTCGACCCCCGACACCATCACCACGGCCGTGTCCGGCCGCTTCGAACGGAGCTCCTCGAGGAGCCCATACCCGGACTCGTCGGGAAGCCGGACGTCCAGGAGCGCCAGCGCGTAGTCGCGGCCATCGAAGAATTGCCTCGCCTGGGCCGCGTCCAGGGCGATGTCGCACTCAAAACCTCGGCTGCGAAGGGTGCGGGCCATGACCTTGGCGAGAGATTCCTCGTCGTCCACGACGAGGATGCGCAGCGAGCTTTCCGGTTCCAACACGTTCCAGCAGTGTAGACAGGCTAAATTCACGACCGTCTGCCATACACTCTGAAAGCCCCATGGGAGACCGAACCTGAGCCTGGACGTCCAGACGCGAGCCGCCGAGAACGGGATCACCGTGGTCGCGCCAACCGGACGCCTTGACGTGGTCGGCGCTCCGGCATTGAAAGACGTGATCAGCGAGGTCGTCAAGAGCGGTCTCCCGCGTGTCGTGATCGACATGGAGGGAGTGAGCTTTGTGGACAGCACCGGGCTCGGCTCAGTGATCTCGGCCTTGAAGCAGATCAAGGGCAGCCAGGGCGAGCTGCGTCTGGCCGCGCCGAACCAGCAGGTCCGGGTGGTCCTCGAGCTCACCACGCTCGATCGCGTGTTCCCGTACTACGCCACAGTCGAGGAAGCCCTTACTGGCTTCTGAGCTTGGGACCTAAAGAGGAGCCCTTTGAGTTCCGCGCCACGCTCACCGTCCTCGATCAGGGACTGGACACGCTTCACCAGTCCGTGGACCGGCTGCGTCAGGCCACCGGCCGCGACGAAAGCGACCCTCAGCTCATCCTGTTCGAGACCGCCCTCGGGGAAATCGGCGCCAACGTGCTCACCCATGGGCGTCCACAGGAGGTCGGAGTGCCGGTCGAATACATGCTGCGCTTTGAAGGCGGCACGGTCATCGCCTCGTTTGTCGATCCGGGGCCGCCGGTGCACGAGCACCTCGCGCGCGAGATGCCGGATGTGTGGAGCGAGGACGGGCGCGGGCTGGTGCTTGCCCGGTCGCTTCTCGACGAGCTCGGATACGAGCGCGATGGCGAGCTCAACAGGTGGCGGCTGGTGAAGCGCCTGTGAACCCTGAGAACGTCATGCCCGCCGACGAGGAGTCGCGGGTCCTCATCCACGATTTCCGCAATCTCCTCGCAGTGATCGTCAACTACAGCGAGCTCATCGCCGAGGAGACCGATGATGCGGAAGCCGTGAAAGCCGACATAGCCGAGGTCCGCGCGGCGGCGGAGCGGGCGATCGCCATGACCGACAAGCTGCGGAGTGTGAACCGCCCGCACGTCGAAGAGACGACCGCGAGCGAAACGTGACCGTCGCCCGAAGGGTCGGGGTCGAGAAAGACGGTCCCAGGTCGCCGCTGGCCCACCGCGAGATCGTCCTTGTCGTCGACGACGACGAGCAGGTCCTGCGACTCGTCAAGCGTGTCCTCGACCGAGCCGGGTTCGAGAGCGTGACCGTCGGCGATGGACACGCGGCGCACGGCGCTGCCGCCGAATGGCGCCCGGACATCATCCTGCTCGACCTCATGCTCGGCGACATCACGGGTGACCAGATCCTGGCCCAGCTGCGCGCCGACTTTCGGACCCGGCTGATTCCGGTCGTGTTCCTCACAGTGCGCGGCTCGCTGAAAGACAAGGTGGAGCACCTGCTGGCGGGGGCGGACGACTACGTGACCAAGCCCTTCATCCCCGAGGAGCTGGTGGCGAGGCTGCGCTCGGTGATGAGCCGCTCGACCTCGGCCCGCGAGCTCAGCCCATTGACGGGTATGAGCGGCAACAGCGACATCCTGCGTGAGATCAGCCGCCGGCTCGTGCGCCACGAAAGGTTCGCCGTGCTGTATCCGGACATCGACTCCTTCAAGAGCTACAACGACCATTACGGCTTCCTGCGCGGCGACGACGTGATCAAGACGCTCTCGACGATCATCTTCGAGGTCCTGGAGGAGAACTATTCGTCAAGCCATTTCGCCGGCCACGTGGGCGGCGATGACTTCGTCATCCTCACGGAGCCGAGCATGGCGGAGTCGATCGCGACCGAGATTACGAAGCGATTCGATGCCTCGGTTCCGGCTTTGTATGAACCGGCGGACAGGGACCGTGGCTGGATCGAGATGCAGGAGCGCAACGGCAACACGCTGCGTACACCCATGGTCTCGGTTTCGATCGGCATCGTGATCGCCGAACCCGGCACCTACGCGACCGCCGCCGCGGTGGCGGCGCGAGCGGCCGAGGTGAAGGGTGTGGCCAAGCGGATGCCGGGTTCGAAGTGGGTGCTCGACCGTCGCCGGCCGCCGGAGCGAATGTGAGCTTGATCAAGCACTTAACGCGACAGAACACGGCCGGCCCGGTGCTAGCATCCGGGGCGGTTTTGGAACCATGAGCGAGATCACGATCGAAGCCGCGGAGCGCAGCCCGGAGGAGGCTCCCGCCGGCCTGCCCGGTCCGGGGGCGAACGGCGGCCTCGCCACCCGCCCGCCCCGGATCAAGGTCATCATCCACAGGCTGGACGGCGGTCTCGAGACCGGCGAGTCGGACTCGCGCGCGCTGCGGGGAGACGGATACCCCGTTTACTCGCCTTCGGATCCGGACCGGCCGCGTCTGATCCCGATTCGGGAGATCAAGTACGTCGTTTTCGGCTCGGTGGACGACCCCAATTTGGAGGCGGACCCCGGCGACAAGAGCACGGCGCGGAAGGCAATCCTGCGCTTCCGCGACGGGGAGTGGATCGCCGCCTACATCGACCAGGGCCAGCAGCCCGATGACGACGGCATCGCCATCAAGATCCGTCTCACCGAACGGCAGCGTGTGATCGCGGCGGTCGCCGCCTCCCAGGCCCTTCTGGAGATGCAATTCGTCGACATGTGGGCGCCCGTGGTCACAGCTCCGGCACCGCAGCGGCGTCGCTCGGACATCATGGAGGCGGCGGCGCGCGAGGGCCGCGACCTCACCAAGCTCGCGAACGACTTCCGCGACCGTCTGGCGCTGATTCGCGACGTGGGGCTCACCACTGGCGACACCCTCGCCTTCTCCCGCGCCGTGCGCACGCACCTCGACCGCTTCCTTTTCGAGGATGGCATCGAGCTCAGCTCGCAGGAGAAATCGGCGCTGGCCGACATCATCCTGCGGGCGGCCGTCGGCTACGGGCCGCTCGACAGCCTTCTCCACGACCGCTCGGTAAGCGAGATCATGGTCAACGGTCCGGACCAGGTGTTCATCGAGCGGCGCGGCGTCCTGACCAAGGCCGACGTCCGCTTCGAGGACGAAAACCAGCTGCTGGAGACGATCCGCCGCATGGTGGCGACCACAGGCCGCCATATCGACGGCCTGAACCCCATGGTCGACGCCCGCCTGCCGGACGGCAGCCGCGTCAACGCGATCATCCGCCCTGCCGCGATCCACGGCCCGGCCCTGACGATCCGCAAATTCAAGGACGCCGTGCTGGGTATGGAGGACCTCACCCGCGAGGGCAGCCTCAGCCCCGCCATGGCGGAGTTCCTGCAAGCCGCGGTCCTGGGCCGCATGAACATCCTTGTCTCAGGCGGCACCGGTTCCGGCAAGACCACGACGCTGAACGTGATCGCGCGGTTCATCCCCCACAACCAGCGCGTCATCACCATCGAGGACGCCGCCGAGCTCCAGATCGACCACCCGCACGTGATCGCTCTCGAACATCGCCCACCCAATGTAGAGGGCAAGGGCGAGCTCACGATCCGGCAGCTGCTCCGCAACAGCCTGCGGATGCGACCCGACCGCATCCTCGTTGGTGAGGTGCGCGGCGCCGAGGCCCTGGACATGCTGCAGGCGATGAACACCGGCCACGACGGCAGCATGTCCACCATCCACTCGAACTCCGCGCGCGATGCGCTGTCCCGCCTCGAAACGATGGTGATGATGGCGTCGATCGACATCCCGTTCGAGGCGGTGCGAGCGCAGATCGCCTCGGCTGTGAACCTGATCGTCCACCAGGCCCGCATGCCGGACGGCCGCCGCAAGATCGCCCAGATCGCCGAGGTCGTGGGTTACGACTCCAACGGCGCGATCCTCCGCGACGTCTTCCTGCTGGGCATGGGCTCAGACCTCCGCCTCGAGTACAACGCGACGGGGTATGTGCCGACTTCGCTGGACAAGGCGGCGTTCTACGGCGTGCAGGTCAACCAGGACCTCTTCGACCCGGTGAAGTCCCGCTTCGTGCCGGCAGGGTCCGACAGCATGATGCCGGTCGTCAAGGACCCGCTGATGTCAGGCCAGCGTGGCGGCGGCGAGAACGTGGTGCGCCAGGTCGTCGTCGTGCCCTTCAGCTCCGACCGGCCGTCCGACCGGCCCTCCGCGCAGCAGGAGCAGCACACCGTCCAGTCCTCGCCCGGGCAGTCAGGCCAGTCGATGGCCTCCACTCCGGAGATGCAGGAGGAGATGCGCAAGCTGATCGACGCCGCCCGCTCGGCGGTCGCCGACCTCCAGGCGGCGGCGCCCGCACCTCAGGAGGCTCCCCAGGTTTATCCAGCCGCTCCGCCGGCCCGGGCCGAACCGACTGCGCCGCCGGCGACCCAGCCACGGCAACCACAATCGGAATACCAGGGACCCCCGGTTGTCTACGCCCCTCAGGCCCAGCAGGACTACAACCCCGGGCAGGCCGACCACAATGCGTCGCAAGCCCTGCAGGCTGCCACGGCGATGGCCAGGGCCACCACAGCGTTGGGCAACCTCGCGGCGGCGTCAGGCGGATACGTCGGCATGCTGCCGACGGTCCGAGCTGAGAGCGGCAGCCCGGTCGGCGCCAGCCGGCGCATCCAGGCTGTCATCGAGTCGGTGCTCACCAAGCACAATCTCAATCTCCGCCTGGCGTCCGCCCTCACGCAGGCGTTCGAAGGCTCCGAGCTGAAGGGAAGCGACTACGCGGCCGACACCAAGATCAGCAAGGAATCCGGTGGACGGGAGCTGCGGCAGGCGGTCGAGGCCGGCCTGCTCCAGGTGGTGCGTTACCCGCAGGGCGAGGCCGGCTTCCGGGCCGCTCAGGGCCTGCTCCGCGAGGTCGCCGAAGGCCTCGGCCAGCCAGTCAGCGGAGCCAGGCCGCTAACCCCTGAAACCATCATCGGAAGCCTCGCGGTCGGCCAGACCGAAGGCACGGTCACCATCATGTTCACGGACGTCGAGGAATCGACCCGTCTCCTGTCGACCCGGGGATTCACCGAGTCGCACGAGATCATGAAGGCGTACGAGACCGTCATCGACGAGAAGATCGCTGACCACGCCGGCCGCCGCATCAAGGGTCTTGGCGACGGCTACATGATCAGCTTTGGGTCGGTGCGCCATGCCGTGGAATGCGCGCTCGACATCCAGCAGGCGATCGCCGACTACAGCAAGCAGAACCCCGAACGCAAGCTCAAGATCCGGATCGGGCTCAACACCGGCGAGGTGGTCGAGGAGGCCGGCGACATTTTTGGCGCGGCTGTCAACGTGGCCGCTCGCGTGGCCGGCAAGGCCCGGGGCGGAGAGGTTCTGGTCTCCGAGGTCGTGCGGCAGCTCGTCGGACCGATTGCGGAGATGAACTTCGAGTACCGCGGCCGCTACAAGCTGAAAGGCTTTCCCGACCGGTGGCGCCTGCACCAGGTCACCGCGGTGGAGCGGCGCGAGAGCACGCACGTCCAGGCGGCGGGCGACGGGTTCGTGGACCGCGAGCAGGAGCGTCTCGACATCCGCCTCGTGCTCGATCGAGCCGCCACAGGCGCCGGCGGCATGATCTTCATCACGGGCGCGCCCGGCATCGGCGCCTCGCGACTGGCGGCCGAGGTGGCCGCCGAGGCGGCCGGAACGGGCTGGCTGGTCTTCAACGGGCGCTGCATCCAGCAGGACGGGCTTCCCTACGCCCCGTTCCGCGAGGTCCTCGCGTCGGTGGTCGCCAACTCGACGATCAAGACCCTGCAGGAGCCTGCAAGCCAGAACGGCCCTCTTCTGGCCCACCTCGTCCCCCACCTGCGGCAGAAGGTACGGAGCATGCCGGCTGCGCGAGAGATCCCCACCGACAAGCTGCGCGAGCGCCTCTTCAAAGCGATCTTCGACTTCCTCACCGGAGTGCAGGGCTCCAAGCCCATGCTGATCGTGATCGACGATCTCCAGTTCGCGGACGAAGCCACAGTGCTGCTGCTCCGCGATCTCGCCGAGCGCGTCAACGGAAGCCACATCGTTGTCATGGGCACCTACTGGGACACCGAGCTGGACTCCGCGCGGCCGTTCACAACCATCCTCTCCAGGCTGCTGCGGCGCCGCCGCGCCCAGCGCATCACCCTGGGCCGGCTCGCGGACCATGACGTCGCGAAGATCGTTGCGGGCACCGCGGAAACCCCGCTCACGCCGGTGCAGCTGATCGGCATCCAGGCGGCCACGGAAGGCAACCCGCTTTTCGTCGAGCACTCCGTCCTGTACATGGCCGAGTCCGAGAGCATGCTCGGCGGCACGGCCCGGAAGCAAGGCAGCTTCAGCGAGGAAGACCTCGAGCTCGCCATGAGCGTGCGCGGCCTCATCGGCCGGCGCATCGAGCGCCTCAGCGAGCCGGCGCAGCGGATGCTCGTCGCCGCCGCTGTCATCGGCCGCGACTTCGACATCGCTTTGCTCGAGGCCTTCGGCGAGCTTTCCGGCCACGAGCTTCGCGATGCGCTGGAAGAGGCGACCCGAGGCCGCTTCCTGGTGAGCGCCGGGAACGAAAGGTACCGCTTCGCGCACGATCTGGTCCGCCAGCGCGTCCTGGCCCCGCTCCCGCTGCCAAGGCTGCAGGCTTATCACCTGGCCGTCGCCGACACGCTGGAGCGCGTCTACGGCAAAGCCGCGGCCCAGCATGCCGACGAGATCGGCTATCACCTGTACCAGACCGGCACCGCGGCGGACCCCAGCCGCACGGCCCATTTCCTCGCGCAGTCCGCCAGGAACGCCCTGACGGTCGGCGCGTTCGAGGACGTGCAGCGGCTTATCGAGAGTGCGCTGCAGCTGCTGCCCGCGGATCAGATCCGCGAGCGCGCCGACGCTCTGGCGGCTCGCGGGCACGCCTTCTGGGGCCTCGGCCGCATCGACGACGCGCGCGCGGCGTGGCGTGGTGCTTTCCAGCGGTACGAGGAGCTCGAAGACGCGAAGGCGGTGGCCGCCACCCACAAGCTGCTCGCCCACCTCGAGACCCGCAATGAGCCCGAGGAGGACGACCAAGCCGCTGCCGAGGTTCCCGCCGACGCTCAGCCTGTCGCGCCGGAGGCCGAGCCCCAGACCAGTTAGCTAGCCAGTCAGCCTGCTGGCCGGGGGCAGCGGGCCGTAGGCCGAGCTGAAGGTGATCGCCGGCATCGAGCCTGAGAAGCTGACCGTGTTCGCGAGCAACCCGCCTGTGGCAGGTGAGTCGAACGCATTGGGCGAGACGATGGTGACGGGAGCCGCGGGCGCGTAGACAAAGCCCACGTACGCTGAGTTGCCGCTGGCTCCCATCGTCATCGTGCAGTTGTTGCTCGGCGGTTCGAAAATGCTGATCCAGTTGTACTGATAACCGCTGAACAGGTAGGTGTCGCCGGTGTTGGTGGTCGAGAGGCAGCCACCCGGGACCACGAACGCGACAGCGCCTGGGGTGACGGCGTTCGGACACGAGGCGTACGCCCCGCCGAGAGTGTCGCAGGTGTTTTCGTTCGCTCGATCTCCGCTCGCGCCCGGTCCCCTGGGCGGATTCAGGTTGGGCAGGCTGCCGCTCATGGGTGTGGTCTCGGGATCCGGCGGGTAGGCCTCATATGTGTCTGGCGTCGAGTTCAACGGGTTGGGCGCGAACAGGTCGGGAATTGCCAGGGCGTCGAATGTGGCCGTCTCGTGCCCCAGGCTGCAGCCGGCGCCGTTAAAGGCGGGGCAGGGATTCGTATTGCTGTTGGAGACGACGACCGGCGCGACCGGGATGTTCGCGACCCAGCCCCATGGACCGTTGCATCCGTTCGCGAAGTTGCTGACGTACACGTTGTACGAAGTCGCGCCCGGCACGTTGCTGACCTGGACCTGGAGGATTTCCCCGTTGTGGACATGGACCGAGTGGCACACGGAGGGCGCGCTCTCTCGGCGGTAATTCATTCCCCCATAGTTGTCGGTACGCACCGACGTGAGCAAGACGCCAAAGTTGCCGGCGTCGAGCGCGTTCGACCCGCCGACGCTGTTCACCTGAAAAGCCCCGGCGCAATTCACGCCGTTCGTGTTCCAGAACTGATGGGTGGAGAGCGTCCCGTAGTTGGTGTTGGGAACCGGTTCGTCGGGCGGCTTCAGCTCGTTGCTCACGAAATCGGTGGTGTTGGTGAACCCCCCCTGCCAGTTGTAGACGCCTCCACTCAGGAACCAGCAGTCATGGGTATTGAAATTGGGGTTGGCTGTATAGGTGCCTGCCGGCAGAACAACCGTCGATGACGGCGCCGGCTGGCTTCCGCCCGTGACCACCGGCGCCGGGTAAACCGGGTCGGTGAGCCGGAAGCCGGACCGTGTGGCGCCCGCGACGTCGGGAAAGCTGCAGGGAGTCGACGCTCCGCTCGGGTAGCAGGCTGTGGTCACGGATCCCGGGACGGTGGACTGGCAGCGCGCGTCGATGTCCCCGGCGACCCGCACGCTTCCACTGGCGACGGAGATGGTGCCGTTCGAAACCAGGTCGCCGTTGATGTTCAGGGTGCCCGAGCCGCTCACTGTGATCGCGTTGCCGCCGGCTCCCCCGCAGCCGTTCCCCGAAAGAGCGCCGGCAGCCGGCGTATAGCGGAGGTTGTTGACGCCGGCGGTGGAGGCGCCGGCGATGTCCGGGCTGGCTCCGCTGGTGAGGATTTTCCCAAACTGCAGCTGCAGGGACCGCGTGGCCGACATGCGGAACTGGCTGCCCTGAGCCCCCAGCGCCGACACGACCTGGGTCAGCACTGTCCCATCGGAAAAGGTGCACGTCACCGTGAGGGGCGAGGCGCCGGGCGAGCCATACCCTGGCGAGCACGACGGGGCGCTGTATATGCGCAGGTTGATCCCGAAGATCGAGGAAGCCGCCTGCTCGGCGCTGGTGTAGCTGCCGGTCTGCTGCATCTTGTCCCCGGCAGACAGGGCCGCCGCGTCCACCGCCGCCTGCAGGTCGCGCCGGAGTGTGTAGGCTCGCGAACCGTCGATGGCCAGCGCGGCCATCCCGACGACGACCGCCAGCATGATGGCGATGAGCACGATGGCCTGGCCTTTTTGATGGCGCGGGTGAGGCCGGTTGTCCTCCCCCGCGGAGCTCCCACCTCCCTGCGGCTGCATCAGTACTCGGTGCGGAAGATGGCGGCCGCCGTGATCACGATGTGGTCCGCGGTGGCCTGCCCGATCACGGGTGTGATGAGGACGAGATTGAAGCGGAGCGTCACCTGGAGCTGCGCATTGCCGCCTGCCGGATTGACCGCGCTGCAGGACCCGGTGGCGGTCGCGGCGTCCTCACCTCCCGGCGCATTCGGGGGTGGGGTGGTCTCGATGGTGGCCGGCGGGCTCGGTTCCGTCACGTAGAGCCACGCGGCGTTGGCGGGCGGCGTGGCCGAGGTCAGGGGGCCCTGCGGACAGGGTTCGGTTACAGGAGCGCCGACCAGCTGGGAGGTGACGGCAGCCAGCACGTCCGAGTTCCGCGGCAGCTGATTGGAAGCCTGGACCGCCGCGCGGGCGCCCTCGCGCGCCGCGTGGGTCAGGGTGTCGTAGTAGAAGATCGCGCGACCGATGTCAACGATGCCGAACAGTAAGAGCAGCAGCACGGGCGAGACCAGAGCGAACTCGATGAGCGCCTGCGAGCGCTGGCGGTCCCGACGCCTCACAGGTTGCCCTGCACCGTCATGTGCTGGTTGGCGGCCAGCCGGAACAGCCCGAACTGGGTCGTGATGATCGGGGTCAAGGGACCGTACTCGTACAGCACGATCACGTTCAGGTCGAGCCGGCCTTGCGTGGTCGCCGGGCTGCTGAAATCAAGGCCCGGCGCGTTGTTGTAGCAGATGTAAAGCCAGGTGGCGTTGGCGGTCGTGGGGTAGGCCGAGGTCACATAGGGCGGGTTGTGATACGCGTTGCCGTCCGCCGTCGACGGGCAGGTCGTGCCCGGATTCTTGAGCGTGGACTGCGGCAGCCCGATCGCCGCCAGCTCGCTGTCCACCTCGGACTTGATCAGGGTGTCGTCCAGGTACGGGTTGGTCTGCCTTGCCGCGTTGAACCAGGCACCGTGCCGAGCGCCCTCCCGAGCCGCGTTCGACAGAACCTCGCTGATGAAGACCGAGCGGCCGATGTCGACCAGCCCGCCAACCAGCAGCAGGAGCACGACGGACGAGAGCGCGAACTCGACCATGGACTGGCCTCTCTGGCCAGTCCTGCGGCGTTCGTGGGTCGGGTTAAGGGGGATCGCCACCGGGATATGTTGCCTATGATGGGTCGGCTGTGCGGAATCTGACCGGCCTTACGTCACGAAGGCCGTTCACACTTCTGGGCATCCTGCTCGCGCTCCTCGTGATCGTCGCCTTCGTGCTCGTAGCTCTGAACGCTCAGCAGGCGGGCAGCAGTCCCCAGATGACGGTGGTGGTCACGACCCGCGACCTCCAGCCGCGAATCCCGATCGACGCAGCCTCCCTGGCCCTGAAATCGATCCCGGTTCCGAACAACTACCCGAAGGTGTACTTCACGCGGATCCAGGACGTCGCGGGGACGATCCCGCTGGTCGGCATCGGCAACGGGCAGGCTGTGACGGCCAACGACGTCGCCAAGACCAACCAGGCCCTCGGCGCACAATCCGAGTACCTGCCCATCCCGTCCGGTTACGTCGCGATCACGATTCCCACGAGCGAGCAGCAAGGTGTTGCCGATTACATCCAGCCCGACGACTACATCTCGGTCATAGCCACCGTCTCGACTGGACCGAAGGTGGCCGCCAAGACGATCTTCACGAACCTGCACGTGATCAAGGTCGGGCCGGCGGCGAGCACTGCTGGAGGCACCACCAGCGCCAGCAGCCTGACCGTTGTGGTCACCGAGTGCCAGGCCGAGATCATCACGTGGTTTCTGACCTACGCGGCTTTGAAGTACTCACTCGAGTCCTACCACGACTACCTCCAGGGCGCGCTCAGCCCTGACCCGACGTGCCCCTCCGCTGCAGCTGCCAAAGGCGTGACCCTGCAGCTGATCCAGGCCGACTACCCGTCCCTGTTCTAGAGCAGCCAGGAAGTTGAACCTCCCGCCGCAAGTCATCGTCGCTGTTCCCATGGCGGCGGCGATCGCGGTCTTCTTCTGGAGCATCGACAGGGTGCGCAAGGAGCACCTCAGCCGGCCGGCCGAGATGGTCGGGCCGCGCGCCACGCCTCGCGAGCTCGTCGAGCGCCTCCTGCGTCCCGCGGCGGACAACCTGAGCCTGCGCCGAAGCGCCGATGGCAAACCCACGCTCGCGGAGGATCTGGCCCGCGCCGGGCTCAGCATCACGCCGGCCGAATATCTCCTCATCCGGATCGGCGCGATCGCGCTCGGCGCTCTCGCCGGTCTCTTCCGATTCGGTATCTCGGTCGGGCCGATCATCCTAGGGTTGGTCGGCTTCGTCCTCCCGCCGCTGATCGTCGGATTTCTCCAGAGGCGGCGTCAGAACCTGTTCAACGACCAGCTCGGCAGCATGCTCCAGCTGCTCTCGAACTCCTTGAAGACGGGATACGCGATCGATCGCGCGCTGGAGACTGTGGCCGCGAAGTCGCAGCCTCCCGTGTCGACGGAGTTCGAACGCGTCACGACCGAGATCACGCTTGGCACCTCGGTCGAGGATGCGCTGAGCGCTCTCCTGCTGCGCATCAACAGCCCTGACCTGGAGTTCATCGTGACCGCGATCCTGCTCCACGTCCGGGTCGGCGGCAACCTGGCCGAGGTCCTGGACACGATCTCCGACACGCTGCGCGACCGCCTGCAGACCAAGCGCGACATGAGCGTGCTGACCGCGCAGTCCCGGGCGTCGGCCACCATCATCACCGGCCTGCCCATCCTTCTCGGCCTGGGCCTCTACGTGTTCGTGCCCGGCTATTTCGCGCCCATGACCAGCACCTTTGTCGGCTACGTGCTGCTCGGCATTGCCGCGCTGCTCGTCCTCATCGGCAACGTGATCATCCAGCGCATGACCGCCCTGGAGAGCTGACGGTGGTTGGCGTGGCACTCGCCGCGGGCGTGATCTGCGGCATCATCGTCGCCTCGTACTTCGTCGCCATCGACCGCGTACGCGCTTCGGCGACCCCCGCGAATGGCGGCTTCATGGCTCCGCCGCCCAGGCGAGGCTTTGTCAAGCAGCTCGAGTCGATGGTGCAGCCGTTCGCCACCCGCCTCACGCCACGCACGGCGGGACGGCTGCGACAGAAGCTCAGCCGCGCCGGCGACCCCGGCAGCCTGACCCCGGCCGGCTTTCAGGCCGTGCGCTACAGCCTTGCCGCGCTGCTGGCGATCGTCGGCCTGGGCACCGGCGTTCTGCTGCCGGGCCCCCTGCCGGTGATCGCCATGGCTCCCCTTTCAGGTTTGGTGCTCGCCGCGGTCGGCTACTTCGCGCCCAACCTCTGGCTCGAGCAGCGCATCGGACAGAGGCGCCGGCAGATCCAGCGCTCGCTGGCCGAGGCGACCGACCTCTTGACGCTGGTGGTCGAGTCAGGGATGAGCCTGGACGAAGGCCTGCTCAGCATCACGGAGCGATTCCACAACGCGCTCGGCGACGAGATCGGGAAGGTTCTACGCGAGATCCGCCTGGGCCGTCCGCGCATGGCGGCGCTCGAGCACATGGCCGACGCGACCGGGGTGGCTGACCTCCATCACCTCGTGGAATCCATCGTCCAGTCGGACCAGATGGGTGTGCCCATCGCGCGCCTGCTGCGAGTCCAGGCCACCGAGATGCGGCGGCGCCAGCGGCAGACGGCTCAGGAGCGCGCCGCCCAGGCGTCGTCGCGAATGGTGTTCCCGATGGTCGGGTGCATCTTCCCAGTGCTGTGGATCGTGCTGCTCGGCCCGGCGATCATCCAGATCCTGAAGACGATCCACTAGCGTGTCGAACCACAGGCTGGGCCCTCGAGGCCCCCACCCCTCGTTCAGCGACCTGGACAAGCCGCTCTACACGATCAGCGTGGCGGCCGAGATCCTGGAGACGCACCCTCGGACGCTGATGCTCTACGAGGATGCGAACCTCATCGAGCCTCATCGCACGACGACCAACCGGCGCCGCTACTCCCAGCGGGACATCAGCAAGGTGCAGGTGATCCAGCACTTGACCCGCGAGAAAGGCGTGACGCTGGCCGGCGTGCGGCACATTCTCAACCTCTTCGAGGTGATGAAGAAGCACCGCGTCGAGCCCCCGGCGGATCTCCGAGAGGTGTACGACCGCTACGCGCAGCTGATCTAAACGCCTAGTCCGCAACCTCTGCGGAATCCGCGACTCTGCCTTTGCGCCGTTTGGCCGCCGGCGCCCACAGGCTCTCCAGGTCGTAGTACGAGCGCTCGCCCGGCAGGAACACATGCGCGAGCACCGAGTCGAAGTCCAAAAGGATCCAGGTGGCGTCGTCGTACCCGTCGACGCCGATGGGTCTTTTCTCCTTGGCCTTGGCGGCCTCGACCATCCCGTCGGCAATCGCGCGCACCTGGCGGTCGGTTTCGCCTTCACAGATCACGAAGTAGTCCGCGACCGAAGTCTGCTCGCGGACGTCGATGACCACGGGGTCCCAGGCCTTCTTGTCGACCGCGGCGCCTCGCAGCAGCCGCGCCAGCTGCAGCGGGGTCGGTCCCTTGGGACGGGTGGCGCTCAACTCCTCGGATTATCCCTGTACAGGCCGTGCGCGGCGATGTACCGCTCCACGGCCGGCGGCATCTTGGCGGCCACCGGTTCACCGGCCGCGATCGCACGCCGCAGCGCGCTGCCGGAGATGTCAGGCGTCGGGCGGAGGCAGAGCACCGCTCGACCAGGGTCAAGCCCCGCACGGGCGAGCTGCTCCCCGTCCGGAGCCTCCGTTCCCGGCCGGCCCACCACCACGATCGAGGACAGCGCGCGGATCCGCGCCGGCTCGCGCCAGGTGCCGAACAAGGCGGCGGCGTCCCATCCGAGGATCAGGAACAGCTCGTCGCCGGGCGCCAGGCGCTTCAGCTCCGAGAGCGTGTCGACCGTGTAAGACCGGCCGCCCCGACTCACCTCGAGGTCCGACACCTCGAGGCCCGCGCGCCCCTCGACAGCGAGCCGGCACATCGCCAGGCGCTGCTCAGCGGTGGCCACGGCGCCGGGGCGGTGCGGCGGGCTCGCGCTGGGCATGATCAGAACCCTGTCGAGTCCCGCGCATTCCAACGCCGCATCGGCCGCGGCCAGATGCCCGAGGTGAATCGGGTCGAACGTGCCGCCGAGCACCCCGACCTTCACGGTTGGTACTCGAACTCGATTCCGGAGATGCGCACGGTGTCCCCAGGCTGCACCTCAGCTGCCTCCAGGGCACTGTTCACACCGATGCGGTCGAGCTCGGACTGGAATCTCGCCAGCGCGCCTTCGGAGTCCAGGTCGGTCCGCTCGACTAGCCGCTCGACCCGCTCGCCGCGCACCGCGTATCCCCACGGCTCGCGCACGACGACGAGATCGGGCCCGGGCCGTACGGGAAGCTTCATCGGCCGCGGCTTGGCCATCAAGAGCGGCTCGGGCGCGGTCGCGAGGAGGCCGGTAACGGCTGCCATCAGGTCGGGCAGCCCCTCGCCGGTGAGGGCCGAGACGAACAGGATTCCCTTAAACTCCACGGACTCCGAGGCTCCGCCGAGAGTCCGCGAGGACCCCTTGAAGCGCCTCGTCCGGGCCTTGAGACGTTTGGTGGTTGCGAGATCGAGCTTGTTGACGGCGACCAGATAGGGACGCCCGGTGAGCTCGGCCGCGAATGCCTCAACCTCGTGCCGCACCGTGGCGAGATCCTGCCAGGGATCTGGGCCAGACCCGTCGAGGACGTAAACAAGCACCCTGGTCCGCTCGACGTGCCGCAGGAACCGCTGCCCCAATCCCGCACCCTGGGCCGCTCCCTCGATCAGCCCGGGGATGTCCGCGATGACCACCCGGCCCGCGTCTGATTGCGCCACGCCGAGCTCTGGGTCGAGCGTCGTGAAGGGGTAATCCGCAACCTTCGGCTGAGCCGCCGTCAGGGCGCGCAGCAGCGAAGACTTCCCGGCGTTGGGAGCGCCGACGAGGCCGACGTCGGCGATCAGCTTGAGGTCCAGAGTGAGGTCGAGCTCCTCGCCTTTGGTTCCAGGCTCGGCGTAATCCGGCGCCCGGCGCGTCGAGCTCTTGAAATGGACGTTGCCCCTTCCCCCCTCGCCGCCCTTCGCGACCATGGCGGTGGCGCCCGGCGTGTCGAGGTCGGCGACCAGAGCCCCGTCCGGGTCGAGCACGATCGTGCCGACCGGGACGCTGATGCTCAGGTCGGCGCCGCGCTTGCCGGTCTTGCGCCCGCCCGCGCCATTGGCTCCGGCTTCCGCCAGCCAGCGCGAGCGCTGCTTGAAGAGGGACAGGTCCGATTGGTTGGTGGTGGCCTCGAGGACCACCGAGCCGCCGCGCCCACCGTCGCCGCCGTCGGGTCCGCCGCGGGGGATGAAGGGTTCGCGCCGGAACGAGGCCGATCCCTTGCCGCCATGTCCGCCGCGCACGTGGATGCGTGCGGTGTCGATGAACTGGCGCCGGCTGTCAGGCTTCGGCGTTCTTCGCGACGCTGACGCGGCGGCCGTCCTTGCCCACCCGCTCGAAGCGGACCTGGCCGGCGACTAGCGCGAACAGAGTGTGGTCGCGCCCCAGTCCCACACCGGGGCCGGGAGCGATCTTGCTCCCGCGCTGCCGCACGATGATGGTGCCGGCGCCGACGACCTCGCCGCCAAACTTCTTGACGCCGAGCATCTTGGGCTTGGAGTCGCGGCCGTTGCGAGAGGAGCCGCCACCTTTCTTATGTGCCATTACTTGGTCTCCTTCTTGGCGGCGCGCGTGCCGCGCGATTTGGCGGGCGCCTCAGTCTTGGCCTCCGGTGGCTCAGATTTGGCAGCGGCGGCCTGCGCCCTGGGCCTGGCGGCGCGCTTCGCCCGAGCCGGCGGTTTGGCCTCGACCTTGGCCGCCTTCGTCTCACGCGGCTCGGCCTTGATCCCGCCGACGGCGATGATCTCGAGCGCGGTCAGGTCTGCGCGGCCACCGTGATGGACGCGGACTCTTTTCTTCGACTTGTAGCGCAGGCTCTCGATGCGCGGGCCGCGCCTGTGGGCGAGGACCTTGACCTCGACGTCGATGCCGTCAATCGCCGGCGCTCCGATCTTGGTCTGGTTTCCATCGTTGAGCAGCAGCACGCGGTCGAGCTTCAGAGAAGAACCCGGCTCGGCGGCAAGGCGATCCACCAGGATCCGGTCGCCAGGCGCTACTCGGTACTGCTTTCCGCCGCTGACGACAATTGCCGACAGCGAACCATCAGGCTTGGGCACGGCGTGTGATTGTACCAAGAGCCGCGACCGGCTCTCCCAGGTGGATGATTGAGGGCCGGTAGCGCAGGACCGATTCGAACCACCCGCGCCGACCCTCGACGCTGGTCGCGGGCTAATGAATCAGCAGCGAGGTCCCCACGACCAGGAGCAGGACCAGCAGCGCGAAGAGGGGCACCGCGCGCGAGTAAAGGCCTCGAGCAACCTCCGGACCGCGCCGCTCCATGGCTATGCCCGCAACGACCATCAACAGCGCGACGCCCAGCGTGATGCCAAAGAATCGAGTCAGGCCGCCGAGGTCATCGGTGACCGGCGGCACGAACAGCGTGGTGAAGAGCCCGCAGTAGGCGAACCACAAAAGAGCTCGGGCCGTGTCGAATCGCGGCTTGAGCCGCCGGTCGACGGGCGGCGCCAGCGGCCACACGCGGAGCAGGGCGGGAAGGCAGAGCAGGTACAGGACGCCGCACGCGACCTTGACGGGTAGAAGGGCGGGGACGAGGACGTTGCCGAGGACCTGGGGGCGAAGGCTTTCCGGTTGCACAGCCGGGCCGAGCACCGCCAGCAGCCAGCAGAACTCGACGAGGAGGAGCAGGCCGGGGGCCGGCACGTGTTCGACCGTCAGCGCAAGCTCCGCCCATACCGTGAACGCGAGCGCGATCGCCGCGATGACGACGCTGCGCTCCTCGGTCGGGACCGGATTGAACGGGGCGGCCAGCTGGACGGCCGCGAGGATCGAGCAAACGGCCACGGTCGCGACCACCGGTGTGGGCCTGCGACGAGGCAGGTGCTGCGGGTTCCAGGGCCCGCCGCCGAGCCTACCCCAGGTGAGCTCGACCAGCGCGCCGAACAGTGCGCACGCGAGAAGGCCGGGATAGACGGCGAGCGCCAGCGCGTGCGTGGCAAGCGCAATGAAGAACTGGGTCATCGGCCGGCCAGCGCGAGCAGTGGCAGCGGATAAAGCCCGATGACCACATTGATCGCCAGCACGATGCCCACGCCGAGCGCCTGGCGACCTCGCGGTTGCCCGAGCGTGCGCCCGAGCCGCAGCGATACCGGCAGCCACAAGAGCATGCCGGCCGCGAGCACGAGCGCGAGCGGCCAGTACATGTCAGTTGCCCCGCGCAAAAGGAGAACCCTGGCTGCGAACCCGGCAAACGGCGCCGATCCGGCGAGCGCCGCCGCCACCATCAAATTGATCGGGCGGTCTGCGCTGGCGTTGGCCCGCAACGCCTGTCGCGACGCGAGATAGAGCGGCAGGCGGCCGAACACGATGCTGAAGAGGATGAGCAGGGCTGCCGCCTGACCGTCGGCGACGAAGAGACCAAAGCCGCACAGGGCCAGGCCCCAGTCAGCCATGAACGAGTAGTGCCACGCGCCGATCGGGCTGGCGGTCCGCCACGCGGCCACCGTCCCCCAGAGCATGTTGATCAAGCCGAGTCCGATGAGCATCGCGCCCATCTCACCGCCCGCATCGGCGGTCAACAGGTCGCGCGCCCGCAGCAAGACAGTTGTGGCGACCACCGGTCCGGTGAAGCCGATCCATACGATCGGCGATGCCACCGCTGTGTCGTCTGGCTCCAGCACGTGGATGTACGGGAGCAACCCGACGCTGGCGGCGATTCCGGCGACCAGGCCCACCGCCGCAAACCTCTGCAGCACAACGGGCCCCTGGACCCTGGAGAACAACAGGGCGAAAACGATGAGGACCAC
Source organism: Candidatus Dormiibacterota bacterium (assembly GCA_036491755.1). Classification (GTDB taxonomy): domain Bacteria; phylum Chloroflexota; class Dormibacteria; order Dormibacterales; family Dormibacteraceae; genus DASXBJ01. The sequence goes on along the minus strand of DASXBJ010000026.1, from coordinate 5,982 downwards.
GGCGACCACGGGCAACTGCAAGCGCTGGGCGAAATCGCGTTGGCCTGGGAGTCGCGAGTGCAGGACGGCCAGCGCGAGCAGCACCAGGACAGCCAGGTCGAGGCTCGGGGCGACCGCAACACCGACGATGCCGGCCAGGCCAGTCCCGCCCCTGGCCAGCAGCGCTTTCCTGGAGGCCTGTGCCGGCGAGAGGACGACGGCGAGGACGACAGTGGCCGCTGCCGCGATGAGCAGCGGCAGGTCCGCGTTCAGCTCAGGAGGCACTGGCGGCCGGCACGGGCAGGAACATCACAGCGGCCGCAAGCAAGGCGGCGACGAGATAGGGCGCCATACCGGGCGAATCCCCGGCGAAGTGAGTGGCCACGGCCATGGCCAGGACCAGCGTTGCGAGGGCGGTGGCGATCGTGGGGGCCGCGCGGGTCGAGAGGATTCGCGCCGCGGCGAGGCCGGCCACGCACAGAACCGCAAATCGCGCTGCGCCCTCTGGCCCGACCGTGATCGAGGCGGCGAACCACAGCGCCACCAGGGCGCCCGCCACGCAAAGAATCAATCGCGGCGTGGATCCCGCGGGCATGAGCATCCAGCCCGGCGGCCCGGCGCGCTGGCGCAAGAACGCCGCCACGCCGCCGCCGAGCAAGATCACGACCGCCGCCAGGCCGTCGCCGTCCCGCCACGCGACGCCGGCCAGGCCGACCGTCACCGTCGCCAGGCCGGCGGCGAGCGCGCGCCGGCCGTCGGCGAGAACGATCACGGATGCACCGATCCACGCGGCCAGTCCGGCCAGCACCGAAACCACGTCTATCGGGTGGCCGCGAAACCGAGCGCGACCAGGGCGGCCGCCCACAGAACCGGCTTGCCGCCCGCGGCCGCGGCCTCGACGGCGCGCAAATCGAGCAGCGATCGGTACTGGTCCGGAACCCTGGCGGCTCTCACCAGCTCGCGGATGCGCTCACCAACGCCCCATCCCGGCAGCGCGAACAGTGCGGGCCTCGGCTGACTGCGAACCAGCGAGGCTCCAGCGAACGCGTATAGGAGCAGCGCGATCAAGAGCAGCGGGACGAAAAGGGTCAAGGCAGGCAGTACGGTCGACACGGTGTCCACCGAGACCAGCCCGCCGGCCACCGAACCGGAGTTTGATCCCGTCATCACTTCGGATTGGGCAGGGTTGGCGAATCCGGACTGGAAGGCGGCGGCGGCCGGCCCGGCGACCACGGTCACGGCCGCGATCGCGAGCGCCACACGCGGAAACGTCTCGGCCGCAGCGTGGCCGCTCGGTGCTCGCAGGCCGATGGCCCTGGCGGCGGCCACGATCCATACGACCCATGTCGCAGCCCCCACCAGCCCGACCAGGCCGATTGGAACGCCGGCCTCGAAAGCTGCCTCCAGCCCAAGCAGGCGTGCGCCGAAGGCGAGCCCGGGCGGAAGGCCGACCGCTGCGGCGATGGCGACCAGCGTCGCGATGCCGGCTCGATCCGGAAGCAGCGCCAGGCAGGCTGTCATGGCGGCCGCGGCCGCGAGGGTCAGGATGCCGGCGACCAGACCGAGCGGCGTGCCGAGCGCGATGGCCATCAGGGCGAAGCCGCCCAGGCCGGGCACGACCTCGCCGAGGAACTCCCGCCGGGTCGCCGCGCCCTGCGCGCGGATCGCCGCGCCGAGCGCCACGGCCACGCCGAGCAGGGCGAGGATGACGCTGAACGCGGGCTGCGGGTACTTGCCGTCGCCCATCTCGTAAGCGCGCACCAGCAGGTAGAAACCAAGCGGGTAAACAGTGGCGATCGTCATCCCGGCGGCACGGAGCGAGGGGCGCAGCCACATCTGCGCGGGCCATGACCGCCACGGAAAGAGCCCGGACGCGCCCAGCGCGGCGGCGGCGAGCAGGGTGAACACGGCGCCGGTCAGGCTGGCGACCGGTACGGCCGCGTAGACGGCGGTGCCCGCGCGGTCCTGCAGGATCACTCCGGCCCAGCTGAGCGCGAGCCATGCCGCGAGCATCACGCTCCAGCGAGGACGCGGCGCCTTGACGTCCTCGGTGTCGAGCTGCACCACGGCAAGGGTGGCGGCAGCGCCGCCGGCGAGCGCCGTGAGGACGACTCCTCCCGACTCGACCGCAGCGATCGCAGCCGCCATCCCAACGATCGCCGCGGTCGCCTCCTGCCAAGTCCGCGGCTGCAGGGTGAGCAGCACGGCCGCGGGCACGGCCACGATCATGGCGAACGCAAATCCGACGGCGTCAATTCGCAGCTCGAGCGAAGTGCCCAATCCCAACGGCCCGAGATTGAGCTCCTGGGTGGCGCGGACCGAGAGCCACAGCACAAGCAGCGCGAGCACGGATCCCCATGCGCCCACCGCGCAGGGGATGCGGCCGAGGTTGATGCGGGCCAGGCCAAAGGCCGCGATCACCGCGGCGGCGACGAGGGGGATGACGATCGGGGCGACGACCGCGATAGACGGCATGAGCCGCTCTACTCTAGATTGCCGTCGGGGTCAGCCTGTCGATCGCCGCGCGAAGCTCCGCGGCACGCTCCTCGAGCTTGCTCACTATTTCCGAAGGCGCCTTGGAGGTGAACTCGGAGTTGGCCAGCTTCGCCTCCGCCTTCGCGAGGTCATCTTTGAATCTCTTGAGCTCGGCCTGCCTACGAGCGTCGCCTGAGCCCGCCGGAAAGCTGACCCAGCCCGGAACCACCGCCAGCGGGATGCCGCCCTCGAGCTCATCGTCGAGCTCGACCCAGCCGAGCCGTGCCGCGATGGTCGCGACTTCACGTCCCGCGCTGTGATCCAGTCGGAGCTTGCCTCCGCGGGCCGGCGCCCCGGCGGCCTGGCGGTGCCCGCGCACCTCCTCGACGATCCCTATCACAAGGGCGAACGTCGCCTCGGTATCGAGGGCGATGAAGCGGTCGAGGCCATCGGGCCACGCCGCCCGCATCAGGTAGTCGTTTCCGCCGGGGAGACGCGACCAGAGCTCATCCGTGACGAAGGGCATGAATGGGTGCAGCAGCCGGAGGATGGTATCCAGGCAGAAGTACGCCACGTCCTGCGCGGCCGCATCTCCATCTCGCAGTCGCTCCTTGGCGGCTTCGAGGTACCAGTCGCAGAATTCGTTCCACGCGAACGCGTAAGCGGCGGCGATCGAGTCCTGGAACGTGAAGCTCTCGATTCCCGCCGTGACCGCTGACGACGCGTAAGCGAGCCGCGAGAGGATCCAGCGGTCCTCCAGGTGCTCGCCGGCTTCTATGACGCCCGGCTTTCCGACCGGCGGAGTCCCCGGCGAGCTCAGAACCAGTCGCGTCGCGTTCCAGAGCTTGTTGGAGAAGCGCCTATAGCCCTCGACCCGGCTCTCATCGAAACGGACGTCCTGGCTCGACATCGCGACCGAGGCCGCCCATGCGCGAAGGGCATCCGTCCCATATTTGTCGATGAGGGCACGCGGGTCGACGCCGGTCCCGAGTGACTTCGACATGCGGCGCCCGTCCGCCGCCTGGACCTGGCAGTGGATCGCGACGTCGGAGAAAGGCACCGCGCCCATGAACTCGAGGCCGGTCATGATCATCCGGCTCACCCACAGGTTGATGATCTCGCGGGCGGTGGCATTGAGGTTGGTCGGGTAAAAGGCCGTCAGGTCGTCGGTGTCGTCCGGCCAACCCAGCGTCGCGAAAGGCCACAGCGCCGACGAGAACCATGTGTCGAGCACGTCGGGGTCCTGCGTGAGCGCCGTGCTTCCGCATTCCGTACACCGTGATGGCGGCTCGACGGTCACGAGCTGGTGCCCGTTCTCGCAGTGGTAGACAGGCACGCGATGGCCCAGCCACAGCTGCCGCCCGATGTTCCAGTCGCGCAAACCGCGCAACCAATCGAGGTAGGTGCGCTCGTAGCGCTCCGGGTGCCATCGCACCTGGCCGAGCGATGAGGCGGCGAGGGCCTTGTCGCGCAGGGTCTCCATCCGCAGCCACCACTGCTCGCTGATGAGCGGCTCGATCACGGCGTGACATCGGTCGCAGTGGCCGACGTCGTGGGTGTAGGGCTCTTCTTTGATCAGCAGCCCCTGCGCTCGGAGGTCTTCGACAACCATCCGGCGCGCCTCGAGGCCAGTCAGGCCGTCGTAGGGAAGGCCCGGGACGTTCATGCTCCCGTCCGGGTGCATGCCGTTGATGATCTCCAGCGAATGCCGCTGCCCGATGTCGTAGTCCATCGGGTCGTGGCCGGGCGTCACCTTGAGAGCGCCGGTACCGAAGTCCTTCTCCACCAAGCCGTCGGCGACGATTGGCAGCTTGCGGCCGACCAGCGGCAGGATGGCTGTCTTGCCGACCAGGCTTTGGTAGCGGTCATCGGTCGGGTTCACCGCGACGCCGGTGTCGGCGAGCATCGTTTCAGGCCTCACGGTCGCGATCACGAGATCGCCGCCACCTTCCACGGGATACCGGATGAAGTACAGCGTGTCGTGATGCTCCTCCCACTCGATCTCCAGGTCGGAGATGGCAGAGCGATCGCGCGGGCACCAGTTCACGATGCGAGGAGCGCGATAGATCCAGCCGCGTTCATAGAAGGCGACGAACGCCGTCATCACCGAGCGCACGTAACGGGAGTCCATCGTGAAGCGCAAGCGACTCCAGTCCATCGATGCCCCAAGCAGGCGAAGCTGGTTGATGATCGTCGCGCCGACCTGCTCATACCAGGCTTGCACCCGCTCGTCGAACTTCTCGCGACCGAGCTCCTCCTTGGTGGTGCCTTCTCGCGCGAGCTGCTTCTCGATGACGTTCTGGGTCGCGATCGCTGCGTGGTCGTAGCCCGGCAGGAAGAGCACCTCGTGCCCAGTCATCCGCTTGTAGCGGGCGAGCAGGTCGTAGATCGCCGTCTGCAGCGCGTGGCCCATGTGCAGCTCGCCCGTGATGTTCGGCGGCGGAAAGCACATCGTGAACTTCGGCTTGGGGCTCGAAGCGTCGGCGCGAAACAGGCCGTCTGACTCCCAGCGCGCGTACCAACCGGCCTCGATCGCCTGGGGATCAAACGCTTTCGGCATCTGGGTCTCGGTTTCGCTCATAGGGCGTGTTTCACCGCTTGATGGGTCAGGTGCGCGGCACGAGAGTCGCTTCTAAAGCGACCGAGCCGGCGAGCTTACAGCCAGTCCCGCGGTTCGGCTCACGATCCTCGAATTCTAGAGGCTAGGCCGACTCTCCGACGACGCGGGCCGGGCTATCGCCTTCCTCGGTCAGCTCGAACTCAGGTTCCAACGCCTCTCTGATCGCACGCTCGGAGATGAGGCAGCGCTTGATCTCGGGACGCGACGGTATCTCGAACATCGAGTTGAGCAACGCCTCTTCGATGATCGACTTCAAAGCGCGCGCGCCGGTGCCTCGGTGCAGGGCCAGCTCCGCGATGGCGTCAAGTGAGCCCTTCTGGAACACGAGCTCGACGTTGTCGAGCGTGAAGAACTTCTGGTACTGCTTGACCAGCGCGTTCTTCGGCTCGGTGAGGATGCGGACGATGTCCTGCTGGTCGAGGTGGTGCAGGGTGACAATGATCGGCAGCCGGCCGATGAACTCCGGGATGAACCCGTACTTCAAGAGGTCCTGCGGCTGCAGGTGCTTGAGCGTTTCGGAGACGACCCTCTTCTCGATACGGTTGCTCGGCGCGCCGAAACCGATGGCGCGGCGGCCGATGCGCTGCTCGACGACCTTCTCCAGCCCGTCGAACGCGCCACCGCAGATGAACAGGATGTTGGTGGTGTTGATCTGGATGAAATCCTGGTGCGGGTGTTTGCGGCCGCCCTGCGGCGGCACGTTCGCAACCGTGCCTTCCAGGATCTTCAGCAGCGCCTGCTGGACGCCTTCGCCGCTCACGTCTCGTGTGATCGACGGGTTGTCCGACTTACGCGCGATCTTGTCGATCTCGTCGATGTAGATGATTCCGCGCTCGGCCCTGCTGATGTCAAAGTCGGCGGCCTGGATGAGCCGGAGCAGGATGTTCTCCACGTCCTCGCCGACGTAG
>DASXBJ010000025.1:0-2628 GCA_036491755.1 Candidatus Dormiibacterota bacterium | reverse complement strand
GAGGGGCAGGCACCTTCCGAGTTGGCGCTGAAGAGAGCCGGCTTCACTCCGTTCGCCTTGGCGAACGCGTTGCGGATCGGGTCGAGCAGCCCGCTGTAGGTCGCGGGGTTGCTGCGTCGGGACCCGCGGATCGGGGCCTGGTCGATCGACACCACGCCTGCGGTGCCGGGGATCGAGCCCTGCACCAGAGAGCTCTTGCCTGAGCCGGCCACGCCGGTGACGACCACCAGCACCCCGAGCGGTATGTCGACGTCGACTTGGCGCAGGTTGTGGGCCGTCGCTCCACGGATCTCCAGCTTGCCGGCCGGCTTGCGCACCTTTTCTTTGAGGGCCGCTCGGTCTCCAAGGTGGCGGCCGGTGAGGGTGCCACTGGCCCGCAGGCCCTCCACGGTGCCCTCGAAGCAGACGGTGCCACCCGCCGCGCCCGCGCCGGGGCCAAGGTCGATGACATGGTCGGCGATGGCGATCGTCTCCGGCTCGTGCTCCACGACGAGCACCGTGTTGCCTTTGTCTCGGAGCTTCACCAGCAGGTCGTTCATCTTCTGGACGTCATGCGGGTGCAGGCCGATGGAGGGCTCGTCGAAGACGTAGGTGACGTCCGTGAGGGACGAGCCGAGGTGGCCGACCATCTTCACGCGCTGCGCCTCGCCTCCCGAAAGGGTGCCCGATGCCCGGTCGAGCGACAGGTAGCCCAGCCCGATCTCGACGAACGAGTCGAGGGTCTGCTGCAGCGTCGCCAAAAGAGGCCCCACCGACTTTTCCTTGATGCCGCGGACCCATTCGGCGAGGTCGCTGACCTGCATCGCGCACGCCTCGCCGATGTGGATGCCTTTGATTCGGGATGACCTGGCCGGTTCCGCGAGCCGGGTCCCCTCGCAGTCGGGGCACGCCTTGAACGTGGCCGCTCGATCCACGAACGCCCGCAGGTGCGGCTGGAGCGAATCCACGTCCTTGGTGAACATCGACTTCTGGAGCTTCGGGATCAACCCCTCGTAAGTGAGGTTCACGCCGTTGACCTTCACCTTGGTGGGTTCTTTGTGAAGAAAGTCCTGGAGCTCCTTTTTCGTGTATTTGCGGATTGGTTTTTTGGGGTCGAGGAAGCCGGAGTGGATGTAGACGCCGGTGGTCCACCAGCTGTCCACCTTGTAGCCGGGGATGGTGATGGCGCCGTCGGCGAGCGACTTCGAGTCGTCGAAAAGCTGCGTGAGGTCGATATCGGAGACCGTGCCCAGGCCTTCGCAGCGCGGACACATGCCGCCGGTGCTGGCAAAGGTCCGGGTCACGGTCTTGCCCGCGCCGCTCTCGATCGTGATCGCCCCGCTCCCCCGCACCGATGGCACGTTGAAGGAGAACGCGTTGGAGGAGCCGATGTGAGGCTTGCCGAGCCGGCTGAAGAGGATGCGGAGCAGGGCGTTGGCGTCGGTGGCGGTGCCGACGGTGGACCGGGAGTTGGCGCCCATCCGCTCCTGGTCGACGATGATCGCGGTGGTCAAGCCCTCCAGCAGGTCGACCTCGGGTCGCGCCAGCGTCGGCATGAAACCCTGCACGAAGGCGCTGTAGGTCTCGTTGATCAGACGCTGGGACTCGGCGGCGATCGTGTCGAACACCAAAGAGCTCTTGCCGGAGCCTGAAACGCCGGTGAACACGGTCAACCGGCGCTTGGGGATCTCGACGCTGACGTCCTTGAGATTGTTCACGCGCGCCCCATGCACGCGGATCAGGTCCTGGCTGTCGGCCACATGCCTCCGAGGCGCCTGCGTGCCCGTCTTTTTGTCGGTGCTCATCGGCGATCCATGCTAGGGCGGCCTGCGGGGCGCTTCGCGCTCGGTCCGGCACGGGCTTCGAGGCCGCTTCGGCGCAACCAGCTCGGTTTCTAGCGGCTCAGAAGCCATCCGCCATATCGGCCCGTGCTGCCTCGCCGTGTCTCATGGACGGAACCCTAGTCCAATGAAAAGGAGGCCAAGTCCCAGAATCGCGAAGACTAGACCTGATACTCGCCAGCCGACTGCGAAATCAGCTACCGGACTCGCCTTCTGCCACCAAGGCATGGTTCGTGCCGATGCCGCCAGCTTGTCTGCTGACCCGACGACATTCAGCGCCAGCCAGAGGCCAACAACAGCGGTTGCTGCACCGACGTCACGGCCTACTCATCATCCGCCGTTGTGGGTGGCTTCCGATCCCGTAGGAAAGTCCGGCCGTGCGCATTCCGTGCGCAGGCGGGTCAGCCACAAAGGGAAAGGGCGCCACAGCTGCGCCCTTTTGAATTCAATTCGGTGGTTGCGGAGCTTGGATTCGAACCAAGGACCTTCGGGTTATGAGCCCGACGAGCTGCCGCTGCTCCACTCCGCGAAGCGAATTATACCGCCGTGCTGCGGGGGCCCCTGGAGGGGTCAGCGGTGCGGCGACGACGACGGATGAGGCGATGGACGAGGCGATGGAGACGCCGCCGGCGTGGGGCTTTGCGTCGGCAGAGGGACCACCAAGAAAGTTCGCTCGTTGGGCCGCGCGAAACCGTTCTGCCGGGCCTCCTCCTCGTTGGCGGCGCCCGACATGATCGCCTGCACGTCCTTCTTGTAACCCTGGTTCTGGGCCGCGAGCTCGACGTTCTGCCGGCGCAGGTCCGCCACC
>DASXBJ010000024.1:0-47351 GCA_036491755.1 Candidatus Dormiibacterota bacterium | reverse complement strand
GGAAGGGTCTTAATTAGGAGTCACTCCTCGCCACGCTTGAGACCAGGGGGACAAAGACGCGGCTGGGCGAAGCCCAGCCGCCCCGGCCACGCTAGGTATTCGGGATGGCGAAGCCGGCGGCCACGCTAGGGGGTGCGGTCTGGGCGGTTGGAGGGAACGGTCGTGGCTAGCCAGCGTTCCAGAATCGCTGCCACCACGTGCAGCTTCACCGGCTTGGATATGTAGTCGTCCATGCCGGCGGCAAGGCAGCGCTCGCGGTCTCCCGCCAGCGCGGCGGCCGTCATGGCGATGACCGGCACACGGTGGCCGCCCCGCTCGTTGCGGCGCACCTCGCGTGTCGCCTGGTAGCCGTCCATCTCCGGCATCTGGCAATCCATGAGCACGGCGTCGTACTTCGCCTGGCCGATCATCGCCACAGCTTCGGCACCCGTGGACGCCACGTCGGCGCGGTAACCGAGGCGCTCGATCATCCGCACCGCGACCTTCAGGTTGGCGGCATTGTCTTCGACGACCAGGATGCGCGCCCAGCGGCGATCGGTTGTGGGCGGGGTGGGTGCGGCCTCGTGGACGGCCGCGCCGGCGGGTGCCGAACGGTCGGCCAGGAGCTCGTGCATCAGGTCGAAGAGCTGCGATGGGCGCACCGGTTTGAGCATCTCGGCGTCGACCCCGGGCACCGGCATGACCGTCTTGCCCGCAGACGTCAGCAGGATCACCACGAGGCCCTCGAGCGACCGGTCGTTGCGAATCTCGGCGACCACTGTGGCCCCGTCCATGTCCGGCATCATCATGTCGACGATCGCCACCTCGAAAGGGCCGTCCGAACGAGCAGCCTGTCGCATGCCATGCAGCGCCGCGCGGCCGCTCTCAAAGCTCTCCCCGCGCATTCCCCACGACCTCAGGTACCGCTCGAGGATGGTGCGATTGGTCTTGTTGTCGTCGATGACGGCGACCGCGGTGCCGGACAACCGGGCGGTGCGCTGCGGCGGCCGTGCCCGAGGGCCGGACTCGCGGAACAGCGCGGTGAACCAGAACCTGCTGCCTGTTCCCTTCTCGCTGACAACGCCGATCTCCCCGCCCATCAGCTGGGTCAGCATCCGGGAGATGGCGAGTCCAAGGCCCGTGCCGCCATGACGGCGCGTGGTCGAGCTGTCGACCTGCGAGTAGGTCGAGAAGATGCGCCCCTGCTCCTCTTCAGTGAGCCCAATGCCGGTGTCGGCAACCTCGAAATGGAGCGCCACCCCGCGGACCTTGGCGTCGTGCCGGCGCGCGCGCACGACGACCTCTCCAGTTGCCGTGAACTTGATCGCGTTGGCAACGAGGTTGATGAGGACCTGGCGCAGCCGTCCCGGGTCGCCGATGACGGTCTCGGGCACGTCCGGCTGCACGTCGAGCAGCAGCTCCACGCCTTTGTTGGCCGCCGCCTCGGCGAACAGCTCGACCGCCTCTTCCGCCACGTGCTTGGGGCTGAAGTCGATGGTTTCGAGATGGACGCGGCCGGCCTCGATCCGAGAGAAGTCGAGGATGTCGTTGATGATCTCGAGCAGGGCGTCGCCCGAGGTGCGCACCGTCTCGACGTACTCGCGCTGCTCCGGCGTCAGCTCGGTGTCGAGGAGCAGCCCGGTCATGCCGATGACGCCGTTCATCGGGGTGCGGATCTCGTGGCTCATGGTGGCCAGAAACTCCGACTTCAGGCGTGTGAGCTCCTGCAGCTCCTGGTTCCGCTGCGCAAGGTCAGCCAGCAGCTCGGACTTGACGGCTTCGGCTTTGGTCGCCGCCAGCTCGTTACGTTCGAGCTGGAGCACCACGCGTCGCACCAGGATCCCGAAGGCGACCAGCAGCAGCGCCTCCAGCAACGCGGCGGCCGGGTCGCCGGCCGCCGGGTTCACAAACGTCACGAGAATGAGGTCGGCGACGGCCAGCGCCGCGCCCACGGCGAACTCGACGGTCGAGTAGTAAAGGGCGAGGAAGATCAGCGGCAGGAGCACGAAGGGAAAGGCTCGGACCACGCTCAGGCCGAACTGGACCTCGAGGGCGAATGCGACCGCGAGTCCACCCACCGGCGAGACCGCGTGCAGGTACCTGGGGATTCGCTCCCAGGGGAGCAGCACGAGGGCGCCGCCAAGGGAGGTGATGGCGACCGAGGCCAGGAAACCGAACATCGTCCCGCCGGCCCACAGCGGATAGAGGGCGAGCACGAAACCGCCGATCACGGGGACCGCGGTGACGATTCCGTTGCGGGCGGGGGTGTCGATCTGGGCCAGAGGGATGAGAACGAGCGCCCCGCCCACGACCGCCGCCCCCGTGAGCGCCAGCGAGCTGGTGACGGCGGAAAAACCATGGAGGCTGACGAGGCCCACGATGGCGAGCCCGAGAAACGGGTAGACCCGCCGGCTGAGTCCGTCGGCTTGGAGAGGCGTGGTGAGATTGTGCAACTGCGACAGCCGGCTGCAGCTTAAGACAGTTGGCGGCGTAACTGAGCCAAGACCTCCTCACCGGCCGTTCGGGCCACCTCTCCGGCGAGTGGGAAGGCGCCAAAACCACCGCCTTAAGTGGGGTCTGGCACGAATGGCGGCGGCTAGACTTTGCACCTGCGCACCTTCCATCCCGCCAGGGGGGGCGAGGTTTCTGAGGTGTTGCCAGGGCCCGACGCCACTCCTACGCCATGGAGCCGGGGCTTGGTACGTCGAACCACACCCTTGCTCGCCGTTGCCGCGATATTTGCCCTCCAGGCCCTTACCGACGCCACGCCGGTGATCGCTTTTCCGCTTTATCTGACCGTCGTCCTGCTCGCCGCTCTGCAGCCCAGCCGGGCTGCGTCGGTTGCGGCCGCGACGCTGGCCGCGATCGGCATCCTCACCCGTCCTCTCGTCTCAGGCGGCCAGGCCTCGGACATGGCGCCGGCTGTGTTGCTGGCCGCGGTCCTGCTGGCCGTGGCAATTGCGGTCGGCGAGGTGGCCCGGCAGTCGCGCGACGTTGCGCTCGAGGCGCAGCGCACCGCCGCCCGCATCGCCGCCGACGAGCAGCGCGTGCGTACGATCCTGGAGGCCGCCATGGTCGGACTGGCGCTGACCGATCTCGACGGCAGGTGGACGCAGGTCAACGAGCAGCTGAGCCTGATCCTGGGCCGCAGCCGCGACGAGGTTCTGCACACGCGGCTGGGCGAGCTCACCGCGGAGGCGGACCGCGCGGCGCTCGAGGAGGCCCTGGCCCTGCTTCGCTCCACCGACATCGTGCATTGGGAGGGCGAGCTCAACCAGGTCCGACCCGACGGCAGCCTGGTTCCGGTTTCGCTCGCGATCGCCAAGCCGTCTCCCGAGGCATCAATGCTGGTGGTCCAGGTGACGGACATCTCGGAGCGCAAGCGGCTCGAGAAGCTCCGCGATTGCCAGGCCGCCGTGCGGCACGTGATCATCGAGGCGACGAGCATCGAGCACGGCCTGCCCTTATTGCTTGGCAACGTGTGTTCACGCCTGGACTGGGCCGTTGGCATCTACTGGGCGCTCGACCATGAGCGCGGGGAGCTGCGCTTGCGGCACGAGTGGCACGGAGTCCATGTGCGGGGCGATGAGCTTCTCGCCGAGAGCCGGACCATGTCGATGCGTGGGGGCACGGGGCTGGTCAACCGGGTTTGGAAGTCTGGTGTTGTGGGAGCGGAGGCCAGCCTCGAGCAGGCGCAGGACTACGAGCGACTCGATGCGGCCCGCCGCGATGGGCTCCAATCGGCCCTTGCGTTCCCGATCATCGACTCCGGCGCGATCACGGGAGTGGTTGAGCTGCTGGGTGCTCACCCGCGCACTCTGCGCGACGACGAGGTCACCTTGATGGCGACCTTTGGCGTGGAGATCGGCCAGTTCATCCGCCGCAGCCAGACGGCGCTTGCGCTGCGCCGCAGCGAGGCCGACCACCGCGCCATCTATGAAAGTTCGCCCATCGGCATTGCCCGGATCAGCGCCGAAGGCGAGATGCTCGAAGCCAATCCGGCGCTGCTCGGCATGGTCGAGCACGACTTCGAGGCGATGCGGGCGAGCGTATGGCCGGACCTCCTCAGGGCTTATGACCAGGCGGCCTCGCGCCACCGCGCCGCGCCGATGCTGGCGGGGATCACCGGCGGCGGCTCCGTACAGGTCAGGGCCGCGACCGCCACCGGCAAATGGTTGTGGCTCCAATTGACGGCAACTTCGATCCCCGACGCGACCGGGAGGCCGGAGCACGTGCTGGTCATGGTCGAGGACGTCACCACCGTGCGCGAGAGCGCGGACAAGCTGGCCGAGGCGCTCGAGTCTCAGCGCAGCGCCAACGCCGACCTCGAGAAGCTTGACCGCACCAAGACCGAGTTCCTGAGCATCGTGAGCCACGAGTTCCGCACCGCTCTGACCGGTATCCAGGGCTTCAGCGAGCTCATCCGTGATGGTGGTCTCGAGACCGACGAGGTGCGGGCCTACGGCGGCTACATATTCAACGACGCGGACCGGGTGAACCGCCTGATCGGGGACATGCTCGACCTTGACCGCATGGAGTCCGGCCGCATGAGCATGCGGAGCGGCTCCGTCGACGTCAACGAGGTGCTGGGCGAGGCGATGGCGCGCGCGGGAACCGCGGCATCCACCGTGGAGTTCAAGGCCGATCTGGATCCCCGTCTGCCGATCGTTTCGGGCGACCGCGACCGCCTGATCCAGGTTGTGAGCAACCTGGTCAACAACGCCATCAAGTACTCGCCGGACGGAGGGACGGTCACGCTTTCGAGCCGCGCGGAAGGCGGTTTTGCCCTGGTCAGCGTCACCGACACGGGGCTCGGCATCCCGCCCGACGAGATCGGGCACGTGTTCGAGCGCTTCCGGCGCGTCCGCAGCGGTGCGGCGCAATCGATTCCCGGGACTGGGCTGGGCCTCACGATCGTTAAGCAGATCGTGGAGATGCACGGCGGCAAGATCTGGGTGGAGTCGGCGGTCGGGCATGGCTCGGCTTTCCACTTCACGGTCCCTCTTGCCGTTGAGAACACGAGCCCGATGCAGCTCCGACATGGCTGAGCTCGGTGGCGGTGCCTCCGGCGCTGCCGGTCTGTTCACGGTCCTCGTCGCGGACGACAACGATGTCGCCCAGCGGCTGTGCAAGCGCGTGCTGGAGAAGGCGGGCTACGGGGTGTTGATCGCCGCGGATGGATTGCAGGCGGTGGACATCGCGCTCGCCAAGCGACCGAACATGATCCTGATGGACGTCGCCATGCCTGGCATCGACGGCCTAGAGGCGATGCGCAGGATCAAGGTCGAGATGCCCGTCATCCCAATCGTGATCGCCAGCGCCCACTCCATGGCCAGCGACCGCGAGCGATTCCTCGCCGCGGGCGCCGATGACGTCCTGAGCAAGCCGTTCCGGCTCGCCGACCTCATCTCGATCGTGGCCAAGCTCGCCGCAGGTCCGAGATGAAGGATCTGACCGGGACCCGGCTGGGTCAGTACGAGATCGTGGAGCGGTTGGGCGGCGGCGGGATGGCGGTCGTCTATCGAGCGGTGCAGCAGCCCCTCGGACGCGAAGTTGCCCTGAAGGCGCTCTCGTCCGAGCTGTTCCAGGACGAGGGCTTTGTCAAGCGGTTCGAGACCGAGGCCAAAACGCTGGCCAAGCTTGACCACCCCAACATCCTTCCGATCTACGACTTCGAGGTGATGGACGGGGTCGCGTTCTTGACCATGCCTCTGATCCGCGGCGGGACGCTGCGCGACATCCTGAACCGAGGACCGCTCGACCCGCTGACAGCGTGGCGGTACCTGCGGGAGATCGGCGACGGGCTGCAGCACGCCCACGATGCGGGCATCGTCCACCGCGACCTGAAGCCGACCAACGTGCTCATCCACGCCGACGGCAGGGCCATGCTGGCCGACTTCGGGCTCGCGCGCGGCGCGGGTCAGCCAACCCACCTCACCACGATCGGCCTGGCGATCGGCACGCCGGGATACATGGCGCCCGAGCAGGTGATGGGGCATGACGTCGACAAGCGGGCTGACATCTACGCGATGGGCGTGCTGACGTTCGAGATGTTGACCGGCCGCCTGCCATACATCGGCGCCAACCGCATGGAGGTCGCGTACGCGACGGTCAACTCGCAGATCCCGTCGGCAGTCAAGTTGAACGCCGCACTGCCGGATGAGCTCGACCAGCTGCTGGCCAAGGTGCTCGCCAAGGACCCGGCGCAGCGGCCGCAGACGGTGCGCGATCTGCTCGCGCTGATGGCGAGGTTGCCACAGCGGCGCATCGCCCCGGTGGCCGCTGCGGCTCCCATGCCGGCCGTGACGGCGGGAGGGGGAGTCGTGACGATGCAGCGGCCGGTGTCCGGGCCTCTGGGGCCGGACACCACCTCGATGCGAGCCGTGCCCTCCTCGCCGGTCGCCATTCACGGGTCGCCTCCACCCACTCCGACCACGGCCGGCGGCTCGGCGATCCGAACCCTGGAGCTGATGGGCGTCAAGGCGGCCCGGGCGAGGGGACGGTTCATCCTCAACTCTCACGTCAGCAACCTCGTTCACGTCGCGCGCAACGTGTCGGGCGACCGGTGGCCCGAGGTGGCCTATGCGGCGGGGCTGGTGCAATACGTCGAGCAGGATCCGCCGCACGACGACCAGCTGTCGTCGCCGGTCGAGTCGTTGAGCAGGTTGAACGAAGCGTTCGAGACGATCTACGGTCCCGAGGCGGAGGACATGATCCGGGCCTGGGGACGGCGCGCCACGGAGCGGTGGCTGGCGGAGGGCCGGCACGGGATGGGCGGGCCTCGGAGGTTGGTCCCCGGACGGCAGCGGAAGCTCGCCGGGGTGGTCAAGAACTTCACGGAGGCCATGGACAACGTGCGCGGGGAGCACACGCACGCATGGCTGCAGGTGGATGAGCACCAGTTCTGGCTCGTCAACTTTTCCAACATGTTCGCGCTGGGGCGGATCAAGACAGTCAAGTCCTGCCACATCTGGACATCGACCATCGAGACCATCCTCCGGTGGGCGGGGCTGGCCAACGATTGGTATGTCGAAGAGGTCGAGTGTGGCTGCGTGACAGGGACGTTCGACTGCGTTTTTGCGATCCGTTCTGTAGAGAATTAAACAACCGTTCGTTTGTTGCGCCGGTTGTTATGGACGGGGACTTAACATCAGGTTCTTCCCTCGCCCCTCCCTCCTTTCTGAAGGTCCTCCGCCCCCCGGCGGAGGGCCTTCCCCTTTTTCGGGGGACTGCCCTCTTGTGCGCCGGCGGCAGCGAATTCGCCTGCAAACTGAGATCACGTGCGAGCGTGCCGTGAGGTGGGTGTGGTCTGGGCGACCATCGGTCGGCGGCTTGGCCCTGGCAAAAAGGGGGCTCGCGCCCTGGCTTAAATCGTTGCGCGGCGCGCTGTTAAGTTGCCGGACTCCCAACATATGTTTGTAACATAAGTTCTGACCGTTGGAGGTAGGGTTTCTCGCGCGGTCCGGGGTTGCCATGCGTTGCGCCAGGCGGCCTGACGGGCGGTTCGAATACATTCGCTGCGGTGAGATTCGCGATTGACGTGACCGCCTGCTGGCGACCGCGTCGCGTAGGCATGCTGACGCTGGCCGTTGAGCTGACCAGGGCGCTGGTCGCGCACCGGGGGAAGGATGAGTTCGTTCTGCTCTGCAGCCGCGAGAGGCCGGAATCGCTGGTTGGGCTCGATTGTGAGGCGGTTCTCTCGACCTACCGCCACGAGCTCGCCCTGAAAGGCCGATGGCTGCCGGCGATCGAGGCGCAGCTCGAGGCCGACGCCATCCTTTATCCGTACTGGCCGAGCCCGCCGATGCGCCGCCGGGATGCGCCGCCGGCGGTGGTGTTCGTGCACGACCTTGCGTTTCGCATGACGCCCGCCGAGGTGCCGTGGCAGCAGCGGCTCTACTTCGGCCTGGTCCTGCCGCCGGCGTTGCGCAACGCGGCCGCGGTGCTGGTGCCCTCGGAGTCGACGCGCCGCGACCTCCTCGCTCTTTACCGGGTCCCCGGGCTCGAGTCGCGGGTCGAGGTCATCGAGGAGGGCCTGTCCCCGTTCCCACCGGCGGGACCCCTCCCTGAGGGCATCGAGCCCGGCTTCATCCTCGCGGTCGGCACGGTCGAGCCGCGGAAGAATTACCCTCGCCTGCTGGCCGCCTTCCGGCAGCTGCGCGGCCGTCATGGAGCCCTACCCTTCATCATCAACGGCCGCCCTGGCGTGCCCCAGCTCGTCATCGCCGGGCGGCCGGGTTGGAACTATGGCGACACGCTGCAGCGAATCGCGCACGAGCCTGGTGTGCGCTATCTCAACCACGTCGACGAGGCGACCCTGACGGCCCTGTACCAATCCGCGTCGGTCCTGGCCTTTCCGAGCCTGTACGAAGGATTCGGGCTACCTCTCCTGGAGGCGATGTCGCACGGCGTGCCCGCGGTGGTCGGGGCCGCCGGGGCGCTGCCAGAGCTCGCGCTCGGCGCCGCCATAGCTGTCAAGCCCGACGATGTGACCGCGATCGCGGGCGGCCTGGAGCGCCTCCTGTCCGATGCATCCCTGCGCCAGAAGCTGGGGGAGGAGGGCCGGCGCCGCGCCGCGTCCTACACGTGGGACAACGCAGCGGAGAGAACGCTGGCGGTGCTGCGCCGGGCCGGCGGCAAAATCTCAGCGTAGAGTCGCATAGGTGGGACGGCTGGTCGCGGATCGAATCCCCGTGCTCGCGCTCCTCGAAGGCGGCGAGCACGACTATGCCCGCCTGGCCCGACCTCTGCTGCGTTCGCTGGATGCGACTCATCACTTCCAGGTCGATACCACCACCGACCACGAGGAGCTGAGGCTCTCAGGCCACAAGGTGCTGATTGCGGCGAGCGATCGTCCGTTGCGGTCCGGGCAGGCCGCCGAGCTGACAGACTTCGTGAGCCGAGGCGGAGGCCTGATCCTGGTGCACGGGACCCTGGCCGCCTGGTCGTCAGGCGGCGAGCTGGCCGACATGGCGCGCTGGGCCCCCGGCGGGGTCGGCCCGCTGACCGAGTTGATCGTGCGGCCCGAACCGTCGCATCCCCTGACGCGCACGCTTGGCTCCGAATGGAAGGTGCGGGACGAGCTGTACCTTTCCGAAGGACCGCCAGGCGAGGATGCAAATGTGCTGCTGCGATCGCGGTGGCGTTTCACGGACCAGGTGGTTGCCTATGAGCGCCGGCACGGCGGTGGGCGCTTTGTTTACCTCGGCCTGGGTCACGACGCGTCGACCTACGAAGACGCAGGATTCGAGATGCTCGTCCATCGCGCGATGCTGCTGGCCGCCGAAGTGCAGCCTGGGCCGCCAGTCGGCGTGGGCCTGATCGGCTACGGCGCGATCGCTCGCGACCATGCCGCGGCCCTGACGGCAATCCCCGGGCTGCGGCTGGCGGCGGTGTGCGACCTGTCAGCGGAGCGGAGGAAGCAGGCCGAGGTCGACTGGGCGGTGCGGACGCATGTGCGCAGCGAGGCGATGTTCGACGACCCAGACGTTGGCCTGGTGGTGGTTGGCACTCCTCCCAGCGCCCACGCCGGCTCGGTCCTGGCGGCCCTTGACGCGGGCAAGCATGTCGTGTGCGAGAAGCCGTTCGCCCTGCGCGTCGAGGAGGTGGACCAGATGATCGGGTCCGCCACCGCCAGGAACCTCGTTCTCACCGTCTATCAGAGTCGTCGCTGGGACCCGGATTACCTCGCGATGCGGGATGTCGTGCGCTCCGGGAGCATCGGCGACGTGTTCTACCTGGAGTCGTTCATCGGCGGTTACTCGCACCCGTGCGATTACTGGCACAGCCATGAGCCGATCTCCGGCGGCACGATCTATGACTGGGGCTCGCATTATTTCGACTGGATCCTCCAGATGTTTCCGGATGCCGTACGCACCGTCTCGGCGGTCGCCCACAAGCTCGTGTGGCACGACGTGACCAATGCCGACCAGGTGCGAGTCGACCTCACCTTCGCGGGCGGCGCGCAGGCAAGCTTTCTGCAGTCCGACATCGCGGCGGCGTTGAAGCCGAAGTGGTATGTGCTGGGCACGGCGGGCGCGCTCATCGGCGACTGGCAGGCGCAAGCAGTGCCGGCGGATTTCCCCGCGCGCGTCACCGTGCTGCATCCGGCCGAAGGCGGCGCGCATGAAGAGGTGCTCTCCCTGCAGGCTCGGGACGACCTTGGCTTCTATCGCAACCTCGCCGACCACCTGGCCTGGGACGAGCCGCTGGCCGTGACGCCTGAGGAGGCGCGCCGGACGGTGGCCGTCATGGAGGCCGCCACGCACTCGATCGCCCGGGGCGGCGCTCCGATCGAGGTTCACATATAGCCGAACGCATCGGTTGGGGGGTCCTGGGCGCGGCCTGGATCGCCGGCGCGGCGGTCCTGCCCGCGATCGCAGCCTCCTCCAATGGCAGCTTGGTGGCCATCGCCAGCCGCGATGGCGAGCGCGCGCGAAAGATGGCGGCATCGTTTCCGGACCTTGGCGTTGTCGAGTCATATGACGCGCTGATCGCCGACCCGCGAGTGGATGCGGTGTACATACCCCTGGTCAACAGCCTCCACAAGAAGTGGACGCTGCGCGCCCTCGACGCCGGGAAGCACGTGCTGTGCGAGAAGCCGCTCGCCATGAACGCGCGTGAGGCCGAGGAGATGGCCGACGCGGCAACGTCGTCGGGCAGGCTCCTGATGGAGGCGTTCATGTACCGCTTCCATCCCAGGATCGCGAGCGTGGTCGCCGCTGTCCGCGACCCGCTGTATCTGCAGGCGAGCTTTGGATTTGGCTTGCACGACCCGGCCAACTATCGCCTGCGGTCCGAGCTCGGCGGCGGCGCGCTGCTGGACGTCGGGTGCTACGTGGTCAGCGTCGCACGCTGGGTGTTCGGCGAGCCGTCCCACGTGTTCGCGCGATCCCGGATGAGCGGTGGCGTGGACCTGACCACCACGGCGTTGCTGCAGTTCGAAGCAGGCCAGACCGCTGCCCTCTTCGCCAGCTTTGAGTCACCCGAGGAGCAGGAGCTGACCCTGGTGACCCACGGAGGGGTGGAGCGCCTGGAGCGCCCCTTCACCTCTCGCGACAACGCAGACCCGTATCAGCTGATGGTGGAGTCGTTCGCCCGGAGCGTGATCGAGGGCGCGCCGGCCGCCATCCCGCTGAGCGAGTCGATCTCGAACATGAAGGTGCTCGACCGGATTCGAGAGGCCTCTACTTGAGGAGCGCCTGGAACCTCGGATCGTCGCGCAGCGCAGCGAGCTCGGGCTCGTCAGCGGCGGCCGGCTTGAGGTCCGGTCGCATCGCCAGGGCCTCCCCCAGAAGGTCCAGCGACTCGTCCTTCCGCCCTTGCGCCGCGCGCGTGCAGGCCAGGTTGTAGATCGCCACGCCCAGGATCAGAGGGGGCGCATCGACCTCGCGCATCCACTGGGCGGACTCCTCGGCCATGCGGCGCGCACCCTCGGAGTCCCCGTTTTGCCTTCGGTACTCCGCCATGTGGTTGCGGGGATGGATGTAGCTGTTCCGCAAGACCGCTTCGGTGATCGTCTTCGCGGTGTTCCACTCGATGGGGCGGTCTCCCAGCTTCTCGTGGAGGTCGATGATCTCCGCGAACAGCTTGTCCGAGCGAGCGGCCGCGTCGGCCAGCGGCGTCCCGATCCCGCTGGCGAGCTCCGCGTCGTTGACGTCGTCGACGTTCCCCGGTGGCGGTGGTTGGGGCCTGCCCTCCGCGATCGCCAGCATCGCGTGGAGCATCCGCTCACGCCACATGCTGCAGTGAAACATGATCAGCGCGGCGGGCCAGCCCTGGGGCGCCTTCTCGTTGTCGCGAGCGTCTGCGACGAAGTCCTGCTCGGCCTGGCGTTGCCTCTCGAGTGCCTCGCGAACCGTTGCCATGTGTCAGGCCATGTTATGCGGCGCTCAGGCTTTGGAGGCTTCCTCAACCGGATCGGTCGTGGGCTCAGGCAGTGGCGCGGGCTGGGTGGCTGCGATCGGGATGAGCTGCCGGAACGTGGCCGACGCTTCCTCCCAGTCCGCCAGCAGGTCCGCCGCCCGGCGGCTGCCCGTGCGGCGATGGTGTTCCTCGACCAGGGTGCGCAGCTCATCGGCGTCCTCCGCCGGCACGGCTCGCGCGATCACGCTGTCGGCGTTGAGCTGCCGCCACTGGGTCACGTACGCGACGCCGCCCGTCATGCCCGCGCCCGCGTTCCATCCCACAGGGCCGAGCGCGACCGCGACACCCCCTGTCATGTACTCGCAGAAATGGTCGCCCGCGCCTTCGACCACGGCGACGGCGCCCGAGTTGCGCACGCAGAACCGCTCGCCCACCCTGCCGGCGACGAAGAGCTTGCCGCCCGTCGCGCCGTAGCAGATCGTGTTGCCCGCGAGCACCGGATCCTCGGCGCAGTCTTGGGCAAATGGTCTGATCGCGATGACGCCGCCGGCCATGCCCTTGCCCACGTAGTCCTGCGCCTCGCCCTCGAGACGCAGCTCCGCGCCGCTGTCGAGGAAAGCGCCGAAGCTCTGTCCCGCGCTGCCGCGATAGGAGCGGGACTCGGCCGGTACGAATGCGGCGCCGACCGTCCGGTGAGAGTTGTCGATGACACCAGACGCAGGGGCCGCGGACGGGAGCTCGCCGTTTCTCGTCCACACGCGAGCGCGCGGCAGCGCGGCGTCGGTCGGGGCCAGGACGTACGACAGGTCCAGATGCGCGCTGGCGTCTTGCTCGAGCAGCTCGACGCGACCGATCACGTCGGCGACCGAGCGAGCACCGAGGCGTGCCAGGTGCTCCCGCACCTCTTGGGCGATGAACATCAGGTGGCTGACCACGTGCTCGGGCCGGCCTTCGAACTTCGCGCGCAGGTCCTCGCGCTGCGTCGCGATGCCGGTCGGGCAGGTGTTGAGGTGGCACTGCCTCGCCATGTCGCAGCCGAGGGCGACCAGGAGGCCGGTGCCGAACCCGAACTCCTCCGCGCCGAGCAGGGCGGCGACCACGATGTCACGCCCGTTGCGCAGGCCGCCGTCCGTGCGCAGGCTGACGCGCTCCCGCAAGCGGTTCGCGACGAGGACCTGCTGCGCTTCGGCGAGGCCGAGCTCCCACGGAGCGCCTGCGTTCTTGATGGAAGACAGCGGCGACGCGCCCGTGCCGCCGTCGTGGCCGGAGATGAGGATGTAGTCGGCGCGTGCCTTGGCGACGCCCGCGGCGATGGTGCCGACCCCTGCTTCGGCGACGAGCTTCACGCCGATACGAGCTTTGGGGTTGACCGTCTTCAGGTCGTGGATGAGCTGCGCGAGGTCCTCGATCGAGTAGATGTCGTGGTGCGGCGGGGGCGAGATGAGCTGCATGCCCGGCTGGGCGTGGCGCAGGCGCGCGATGAGGCTCGTCACCTTGATCCCCGGCAGCTGGCCGCCCTCGCCAGGCTTGGATCCCTGCGCGATCTTGATCTCGAGCTCGTCCGCCCGCTTCAGGTATCGGGGCGTGACGCCGAAGCGCGCCGACGCGACCTGCTTGACGCGGTTGTCTTTGCGAGTGGGGGAGAGCACGCCACCGCCCGGCTCCCCGTCCGCGTCGTAAATCGCGGGGTCTTCGCCACCTTCGCCGGAGTTGGATCGCGCACCAAGCTGGTTCATCGCGATCGCCAGCGCCTCATGCGCCTCGGGTGACAGGGCGCCCAGAGACATGGCGGTGCTGACGAAGCGCTTGACTATCTCGGTCGCAGGCTCGACCTCATCCAGCGGAATTGGTTCGCCCACCTCTTTGATGCGCATGAGCTCGCGCAGAGATTGGGGCTCGCCCATGCTCGAGAGCCGCCGCCACTCGGCATAAGCCGTCTGGTCGCCCGTCCGCGCCGCCCTCTGCGCCGCGCGCACTGCGAGCGGGTTGTAGGCGTGGTGCTCGCCCGTCTTGCGGAAGCGGACGCGGCCGTGATCGACCACCGGCGTCTGGCGCTCCCGCGCCATGCGCTCGATATCCGCCAGGTCGGCGCCGCCGACGCGGGACGGCACGGCGGGAAAGCAGAGCTCCATCACCTCGGCGCCGAGCCCGAGGGCTTCGATGACCTCTGCTCCGCGATAGCTGGTGACGCAGGAGATGCCCATCTTGGCCATCACCTTGAGCAGCCCCGCCTCGAGGGCCTTGCGGTAGTGGACAGGTCCCAGGTCGCTTGCCGGAGCAGGCTGGCGGGGTGCAGCCGATTCCGCGCCGGCCGTGGCCAGGGCAAGGTATGGATGCACGGCGGTGGCGCCCACGGTGATCAAGCACGCGAGATCGTGAACGTCGACCGCATCGCCCGCGATCGCCACGATGTCAGTGGCCATGCGCCGGCCGGTCACGAGCAGATGCTCGTGCACCGCGCCGACCGCGAGCGCCATCGGGACAGGCAGCCGATGCGCGCCGGCGCGCCGGTCGCTGAGCGCTAGGATCCCTTCCGCATCGTCGGCCTCGCGGCAGATCCGCGTCAGCGCGTCGCGCAGCGATTCATCGTGGGCGTAGGTCGCGTCGAGCACGGTCGCGGCCTCGAGCACCCGGGCGAGCTCGGCGGCGCCGAGCACCGGCGAGTCGAGCTCGAGCAGCCTGGATGAAGGTGCCCCCCGCGCTCGCCCAGCGGTGTCGATCGGCATCGCCGGATGATGAGGACGCCGCAGCTCCCGGTCGACGCCGCCCTCCGGTTCGAGCGTGCCGTGGCGCGCGCCAAGCATGACCCGTAGGGACATGACCGCCTTCTCACGCAGGGGATCGATGGCGGGGTTGGTGACCTGGGCGAAACGCTGACGCAGGTATCCGTAGATCCGGCGCGGCGTGCGCCCAAGCGCCGCGATGGGGATGTCGTCACCCATCGAATACACCGGCTCGGCACCCGTCTCCGCCATGGCCGAGACGACGAACTTCACGTCCTCGGCGCCCCATCCGTGCAGGGCGTGCTGCGCGGCCAGATCCTCGACCGGTTCGACCTGTAGGTGGCGCCTCTCGACGGGGACCAGGACGCGATCGGCGAGGAGGCCATAGTCATGGCGGCTTGCGGCCCGGGCCTTGGCGTCGCCGTCGCGCAGCACCGAGCCGTCCCTCGTGTCGACGAGCAGCATCTGCCCAGGGCCGAGGCGCCCACGTTCGACCACAGTTGCCGGGTCCATCGTCACGACGCCGGCCTCCGAAGCCGCCGCGACCAGGCCGTCCCTTGTCCGCTGCCAACGCAGCGGCCGTAGGCCGTTGCGGTCGAGCGCGGCTCCGACGACCAGGCCGTCGCTGAACGCGAGGGCCGCCGGTCCGTCCCAGGGCTCGAAGCGGATGGACTGGTAGCGATAGAAATCGCGGACGGGAGCGGCCAGGTCGCCGCGCCCTTCCCAGGCGTCGGGCACCAGGCTCATCAATGCCTCGGAGACCTCCCAACCGCGATGCACCAGCAGCTCGAGCACGTTGTCGAGCGATGCCGAGTCCGAGCCCTCCGGCCAGACCGCGCCCTGGAGCTGCGCCTCCAACTCCGGCTCTCGCGCGCGCATCCAGGCTCGGTTGCCCGTGATCGTGTTGATCTCGCCGTTGTGGGCAAGCATTCGAAACGGCTGGGCGAGGCGCCAGTCGGGCATCGTGTTTGTCGAGTAGCGCTGATGAAAAACGGCGAGCATGCTCTCGCAGCGCTCGTCGCGGAGGTCGAGGTAGAAATCCGCGAGACGCGTACCCGCCATCAAGCCCTTGTAGACGAGGGTGCGACTCGACAGCGAGGGCAGGTACATCCGCACGCCTTCCGCCTCCGCCTTGCGTTCGGCGCCGCGCCGCGCCACGTAAAGGCGGCGTTCCCACTCATCTGGATCAAGGTCGGGATCGGCCACCAGCCCGTGCCAGATCGCGGGCATCGTGGCCCGGGCCCGCTCGCCCAGGCTCTCGCGATCGACCGGGACCTCGCGCCACTCCACCACGCGCATGCCCGCGGCGGCCACCGCCTCCGCGACCAGGTCCCGGGCCCCTGGATCCCATTCGAAGAGGGCCGCGACCGCGAAGCGAGGGCCGAGCAGCCGGTGTGGGACCTGGATCAGGAGGCCTGCCCCGTCGCCGCTCTTGCCGTCGGCGTCCAGGCCGCCGCGGTGGGACAGGCGCGCGAGCGCTTGCACGCCGAGCTCGACCGCCCGGTGGCTCAGCTCAGGGGTCGTGACGAATCCCATCCCGCAAGCGGCGCGGCTCGCCGGAAGGTTCCCTGGCCATGCGCCCCGCGCAGCGGATCGAACCAGGCGTGACCGGGAGAGCGCGGGGGGCACTGGGCTCAGAATATCGGCGGCCGGCGTCCGGGACTAGTCGATTGGCACCAAAAGAACCAGGCGGAGCTTATGCGCTCTTCACAAGCCCAGCAGCGCCTGGACGCGCAGCGCGACGGCCAGGTTGAGCCGGGTTTCGGGATCCTCGAGGTCGACGCCGCTGATCTCGCGGATGCGGTCGAGGCGGTAGCGGAGGGTGTTGGGATGGATCCGGAGCTTCTGCGCGGCGTGCTGCTGCTCGCCGGTCTCGAGGAAGGCGCGAAGGGTCGGGACCAGGCTGCCTTTGCGGGTGCTGTCGTGCTCGATCAGCGGGCCGAGGTGGCGCCGGCTGTAATCGACCAGGCGCTCGTCGGTGACCGCGGCGAGGAGCCCGGTCAGGCCCAATTCGGGCACCGCCACGACCTGGCCCCAGCGCTTGAAGCGCGCCAGCGACTCCATGACCGAGCTCACCTCGCGAAGGGCTCCGGCAATCCCTGCCGGCGCCTCGGCCGGACCGCTGAAGCCGACCGACACCGTGAAACCGGGCTTCCAGTCCGCGATCGCCTGCTGCGCCTGCATGCCCAGCGCGTGGCTGCGGGCCTGGTGATCGCCGGATTCCGTGCCCAGCGGGAGCAGCGAAACAACCTGGTCGGAGCGGCCCTGGACCAGGGCGCGCTGGTAGCTCGAACGAACCACTCCGGCGACCCGCCGCAGGTACTCGCGCTTCAGCGCCTGGATCGCGTCCTCGGAGATCTGCCGGGCCCGGCTGAAGCCGCGGAAGTCGTCGATGTCGACCAGCATCACGACGTGGCTTCCGTGCAGGGGATAACCGATGTGGCGTGCCCTGCGCTGGGCGGCCGCATCTTCGCCGTAGGTCCCGTGCAGGAGGTCTTCGAGGAACTCGCCCCGGACTCGGCCCTCCACCTCGGACAGCTCGCGCTCCTTGGCGATCGAAAGGGCGAGCACCAGCGCCGCCTGCTCGATGGCCATGAAGGCCAGCTCCTCGTTTTGCGGAGGGTGATCCAGGATCGAGATGTAGCCCAGCACCTGGTTGGCGGCCAGGATCGGCGCGATCAGCCTCTCCCGCAACATGCCGAGATGGGGAAAGGCGGCCACCTTGAGCGGGCCGCGCCTGGCCTCGACCTCGCGCAGCATCCGCTGGATCTGCGGGTCGAACAGGACTCGCTGGGGGGTCCCCTGGCGCAGGATCGTCTCCTTGCGATGCGGGTCGGCGCTGCCTCCCGCGTGCGCGAGCAGGTGGAAGCTGGCATCTTCCACCGTGACTGCGCTTTCGAGCAGGTCGGCCAGCGTCCGGCAGATCTCGTTGACCCCCTTGCCGTCGAGGACGAGCTCGGTGAATCGCCGGTGGATCTCGATCGAGCGCTTCAGGCGCCAGTGCTCGGCGTTGATGATCCGCTCCAGCAAGGGAGCCATCAGGTCGATCAGGTGGACGTCCGCGCCGACCGTGAACAGCGGTACGTCGAGCCGGTCGGCCTCCGCGACCATGCCTGATGGCAGCTCCTGCAGGTATGGCATCGGGCGCACGACGAGGCCTGCGCCTCCCGACTCGGCGATCCTGGTGACCAGCCGGACCTGAGCGTCGGCGTCGTCCTTGATCGGAAATCCTGACGTGAACAGCAGGTCCCCGCTGCGCGGCTGCACGTCGGGCGTCTCCATCAGCCGCACCCATTCGACCGGCCGGTCGAGGCCATGGGCGCCGGCGATCAGCGTGGCGCCGGACAGGATGGATTGCATCGCCTCACGAACCGTGGGCCTGGGCTCGATCTCGGCCTCAGGCGTCTTCTTGGTGGCCACACGCGAATCTTAGGGTGTGCGCGACAAACCGCCACGGTTAGGCCTTGTGGCGCGTTCACTAGTAACTCTTCGACACAGTGCGTAATCTCGTGTCATGAGGTACGAAGAGGCGCCCGAGTGCGACCGCCACGAATCTCGTGTGCCGATGCAGCTGCGCACGATGCATTCGGACTCCTCGCGGCCTGAGGTGGTGGTCGGGCTCTTCGAGTGCCCCGAGTGCGGGCACGAGCGCCGGCAGCCGATCCGGACCGCCGCCGACGCCGCTTAGTCCCTAGGCGCAGGTCGGGCGGGCACCTTCCGGGCTCGCACTAGTCGCCGGCGATCAGCTCTCGCAGCACGAGGGGCAGGATTCCGCCGTGGTGCATGTAGCCGACCTCGGTGTCGTTGTCGACGCGGCAAAGAGTGGTGAACTTCTTGGCCTTGCCGTCCTCGCCGACCGCCTCGACCTCTACTGCCTGCCCGGGCTTGATCGCGTCGAGGCCCCGAATGGTGAAGGTTTCGCGCCCGCTCAGGCCGAGCGACTCAGCGCTTTCTCCCCTCGCGTAGACCAGGGGCAGCACCCCCATGCCCACCAGGTTCGAGCGGTGGATGCGCTCGAAGCTCTCCGCGATCACGGCGCGGACACCGAGAAGCAGCGGGCCCTTCGCCGCCCAGTCGCGCGATGAGCCTGAGCCGTACTCCTTGCCCGCCAGCACGATCAAAGGCACTCCCTCGGAGCGATAGCGTTCGGCGGCGTCGAAGATGGTCATCTCCTGGGCATCGGGTTGATGCGAGGTCCAGTAGCCCTCGCGCTCGACCAGCTTGTTGCGCAGGCGGATGTTGCCGAACGTTCCGCGCGCCATCACCTCGTGGTTGCCGCGCCGCGCGCCGAAGCTGTTGAAGTCAGCCCTCTCGACGCCGTGCTCGATGAGGTATCTGCCCGCGGGGCTGTCGACCGGAATCGCTCCCGCCGGAGAGATGTGGTCGGTGGTCACCGAGTCGCCGAGCATCGCCAGGACTCGGGCCTGCTGAAGGTCGGCGACGGCGGGCGGCTTCGGCCCGAGGCCTTCGAAGTAAGGCGGCTCCTTGACATAGGTCGAGCCCTCGTCCCACTGGAAGATGGGCCCTGTCGGCGCGGCCATCCTCTTCCAGTGCTCGTCGCCTTCGTAGATGCGCGAGTACTCGCGCTTGAACATGTCCTTCTGCACGACCTTCTGCACGACCGCATTGACCTCCTCCTGCGAGGGCCACAGCTCAGACAGCATCACGGCCCTGCCGTCGGGTGTCTGGCCGATCGGATCTTGCGTGAGGTCGATGTTCACCGTTCCGGCCAGCGCGTAGGCCACGACCAGCGGCGGGGAGCCGAGGTAGCTGGCTTTGACCAGCGGGTGGATGCGCGACTCGAAGTTGCGGTTGCCGGACAGAACCGCGACCACGCTCAGGTTCTCGTCCACAACGGCCGCTTCGACCTCCGGGCTCGCGAGCGGGCCCGAGTTGCCTATGCACGTGGTGCATCCATAGCCGACCAGGAAGAAGCCGAGCTTCTCGAGCGGCTTCATCAGGTCGGCTGTCTCGAGGTAGTCCGTCACCACCCGCGAACCGGGAGCCAGGCTGGTCTTGACGAACGGGTTGACCTGGAGGCCGAGCTCGACCGCTTTCTTGGCCAGCAAGCCCGCGGCCACCATCACCGAAGGGTTGGAGGTGTTGGTGCAGCTGGTGATCGCAGCGATCACAACGCAGCCGTTCTCAAGCCTGGTCTCGGGCCGAGCCGCCACCTCGACGGTGGCTCGCCCGTTGACCGGGCCGCCCTCATCCGTCAGCCGCGACAGCGCCCGACCGCTCGCCTTGGGGCCGTTGCCGAACGCCGCCGTGAAGCTCTCCCACACGTGAGGCAGCGACACGCGGTCCTGCGGTCGCTTCGGGCCGGCCAGGCTGGGCTCCACCTTCGACAGGTCGAGCTCCAGCAGCTCGCTGAACTCGGGCGTCGGGTCGCCGTCCTGGCGGAAGAGACCCTGCTCCTTCGTGTAGCGCTCGACCAGGTCGATCTGCTCTTCGCTGCGGCCGGTGATCTCTAGGTAACGCAGGGTCTGCGCGTCGACCGGGAAGAGCGCCGACGTGGCGCCGTACTCGGGGCACATGTTGCTCATGGTTGCCCGGTCGGGGACGGAAAGCGTCGACAGGCCATCGCCGCAGAACTCGACGAACTTTTCCACCACGCCGTGCCTGCGCAGCATCTCGGTGAGGGTGAGCACGAGGTCGGTTGCGGTGGACCCCGCGGGGAGCGCGCCATGAAACCGGACGCCCACGACGATCGGCGTCGCCAGATATGCGGGCTGGCCGAGCATCGCGGCCTCCGCCTCGATGCCGCCGACGCCCCAGCCCAGGACGCCCAGCCCGTTGACCATCGTCGTGTGAGAGTCGGTGCCCATCAGCGTGTCGGGGATGGCCACCTTCCTGCCCCCGATGTCCCGCACCTGGACGACCTTCGCCACGTGCTCGAGGTTCACCTGGTGACAGATGCCCATGCCGGGCGGCACCAGCGAGAAGTTGTGGAAGGCCTGCTGCGCCCAGCGCAAGAGCGAGTAGCGCTCCCTGTTGCGCTCGATCTCCTTTTCTATGTTGCGCGTGTAGGAGTCGCGGAACCCGAAGGAGTCGACCTGGACGGAGTGGTCGATGATGAGGTCGACGGGGACCAGCGGGTCGACCTTGCCCGCATCTTTGCCGGCGCGCTGCATCGCGGACCGCATGGCCGCGAGGTCGACGACCGCCGGCACGCCGGTGAAGTCCTGCATGAGCACGCGCGCGGGCAGGAAGGGAAGCTCCGCGTCCTTGGGCGGCGGCGCGGGCCAGCTCGCCAGCGCAGCGACGTTTTTCGCGTCGGTGGTGCCGGCCTCGGCCAGGCGGACGAGGCCCTCGAGCAGCACCTTGACCGTCTTCGGCATTCGCGAGGCGTCCTGCACGCCAGGCCTGGCGATCTCGTTCAGAGGGTAGAACTCGAGGTCGGTGCCCGCGAGTTTTTTTCTGGCGGCCATGCTCAGATCCTACTAGCGCCCCGCAGCGCGCATCGCCTCCGCGATCCGCATGACGCCGTCCGCGCGCTCGATGTCATCGAGGCCGAGCGGCAGCGCGCGGCGCCAGTTGGGAAATTCGGTCGTCGTCCCCGGGACGTTCGGGCGTTCGTGTACTCCGAGCGCGTCCTCGAGCGACGCCAGCACGATGCGCGGCCGGCCACGTGCCAGGGCGGCGTACGCGGCGACTGCGACGTCGACCGGCGGCGTGCCGTCAGGGAGCTGGGTCATGCTCACCAGCTTTTCGCGCAGATGATGAAGCCGGTGCTCCGGCTCGGTGAGCGTCCAGATTCCCGCGACCGTCGGAAGGTCGTGAGTACCCACCGCCGCGACTGCATCGCGTGGCCAGGCCCCAGGGTCGGAGCCCTCGAACCACAGCAGGCGATACGACAGCGAACCGCGCTGGCGCAGGTGCCTGCGCACGGCCGGCTCGACCAGTCCGAGGTCCTCGCCCACGACGAAGGCGCCGGACCGCCGGCTCTCACGGGCGAGCAGGCCGAGGAGGATCGCGGCGGGGTATCTGACATACGCACCCTCGGCGGCGGGCATGCCCTGGGGGATCCAGAAGAGGCGGAACAGGCCCATGACGTGGTCGAGGCGGATGCCGGCGGCGTGCTGGGTGGCGGCGCGGGTGGCGTCGATGAACGGCTCCCAGTGGGCTTGGCCCAGCTTCCACGGGTTGATGGGCGGAAGGCCCCAGTCCTGGCCGTCGCGAAAGAACTCGTCCGGGGGCGCCCCCACCCGCATGCCCGGGGCAAAGGAGTCCTGCCACCTCCAGGCGTCGAATCCATCAGAGGCAAAGCCCACGGGCACGTCGGCGACCAGGCCGATCTCGCGGCCGGCGCGGGCCAGCTGTCGGTCGAGGTGGAACTGCAGCCACCGGTAAAAGGCAATTCGCTCGGCGAGCGTCTCGCGGATGCGCTCAGTGACAGTGGCCGGGTGCGTGAGCTCCTCCGGCCAGCTCCGCCAGGCGGGGCCGTGAATCTCGCATAGTGCGTTGAACGTGGCAAAATCGCGGAGCGCCGCGCCCTGGCGCCGCACGAACGAGTCCAGCCGATGGGGCTGCGGCGCGGCCTGGAAGAGTCGCTCGAGCGCTTGCGACTTCAGCCGGTAGACCTCGTCGTAGTCGATCAGGGGCTGCTCGTTGAGCTCGCGAGCGGCGGCCGCCAGGGGCGCGAGATCGGAGGCCGCGGCCTCCGCGCCTTCCACATCTTCGATGTGCAGGTAGACAGAGTTGCGGAACCGCCGCGACGACGCGTAGTACGGCGAGGCTCCGTAAGGCAGGACCGGGTTCTGCGCGCCGAGAGGGTTGACCAGCATCACCGAGGCCCCGGCGCGCCGTGACCAGCGTGCGAAGCGGCGCAGATCCGCCAGGTCGCCGACTCCCCAGCTTGCCTTGGAGCGCAGCGAATACAGCTGGACGGCCCAGCCCCATGTGCGGGCCGGCGCCGGTGCGCAGGGCTCGGTGGTGATGCCGGGCAGCCTCAGGCGCGGCGGGCGGTCGCGGGTCGCACCCATTGAATCAAGGATTGCCTGCTCGGTTTGCGGCGAGGTTTCCTTGACGTCGCCCTGCCAGCCGAAATAGAAAGGCAGGACTCCCCAGCGCCGAGAACGCTCTGACATGACCCTATCGTTTCATCGGCGGCTTGCGGCTGCACGATGCGCGTTTAGAGCGGGCGAAACGGCTCCGGGACGTAAGCGGCCAGCGCCGGCTTCCATTCGGCGAGCGCTTGGGCAACCGCGGGATCGTCGTGTACCAGCCAGGACAGGTGGCGCAGCGCGTGCTCCAGCACTGCCTCGACGCCGATGGATTGCGGTGCGGCTCGAGCTTTGCCGCGCGCCAGCTCGGCGCGCGCGACCGGCAGCTCGACCAGCGACCCGGCCGGCAGCGTCGCCGGCGGATTGACGGCGGCGGCGTAGGTCAGGATCACGCGTCCCGCCTCGTGGCGCCAGGAGGTGGAATGGACGACCAGCGGATCCAGCGGGTACCACCGCAGAACGTCCAGGACCACCTCGGACGGGCTCGCGGAAGGGTTGAGGCCGACCTGGAGCGATGCGGCGTGCATCGGCTTCAGCCAAGTGAGGCGCCCTGTATTCAGGCATATGGGCAGTATCTCGAGGGTTTGCGCGACGAAATCGGGCGACCACGCGACGGTCGAGACCGGCGGTCCCATGGTCTTGACGAGCTCCGGCAGGCCGGCGGCGACGCCCCTGGTCCGGCGCGGGCGCCCCCCGCCGGCGTTCCCGCTACCGGCCTTTGCCACGATGGTGCGCGGCGCCAGGGGCGTCTTCCACGATCCGCCACACGGCGCGAACCTCGGCCGGGGTCACCACCAGCTGGTGCTCGGCCAGTCCGTGCGCCTGGATGCTTCGAATGACCTCGGGCTTGGTCCCGCGGGTGATCCAGCCACAGCGGCACGTGACCTCCATCAACATCGCAGCGCCCCCATCGAGCGGGCCACGACCAAGAGCCTAGCGGCTGTTAACCTCGCCCGCATGGCGATCAACCGGGCGCTCGGCGGCGCTGTGCCGCGGCGGGAGGATCCGCGCCTGATCACCGGTGCCGGGCGCTTCACCGATGACGTCCATCTCGACGGCTGCTTGCATGCGGTGTTCGTCCGTTCGACCGTGGCGCACGCCCGGATCGCCGCGATCGATCGCGCGGCGGCCGCCACATTGCCGGGGGTCGCGGGCGTTTTTGTGGCAGCCGACCTCGGCGTGAAGGCGCGCGCGCAGTTTCCGAGCCCCGATGAGATGGCGCGCCCGGCGCTCGCTTCAGAGGTGGTGCGGTTCGTTGGTGACGCCATCGCCGTGGTGGTGGCCGAGACGCGCGAGCAGGCCGTTGACGCGGCCAACCAGGTGGCCGTCGATTACACGCCGCTCGAGGTCATCGTCGAGCCCGGGCTGGCGGCGAGGCGGGGATCGGCTCTGGTCCACGAGGCCAAGGGCGACAACATCGCATTCGAGTTCGAGATCGGCGCCAACGGCGCGCTGGAGGGCGCCGAGGTGGTCGTGCACGGGCGATTCGTCAACCAACGGCTTGCCGCCGCTCCGATAGAGGCCAACTGCGTGGTCGCCGAGCCGGACGGCGCCGGCGGGCTGCGGGCGTGGGTGTCGACGCAGGTTCCGTTTCGCGTTCGCGACGACATCGCGGAGGCGCTCGGCCTTGCGGAATCGAGCGTGCGCGTGATCGCCGGCGACGTCGGTGGCGGCTTCGGGGCCAAGCTCCCAACCTATCCCGAGCAGGCTGTCGTGTCGGCGCTGGCGCTGAAGCTCGGAAAGCCCGTGCGGTGGTTCGAATATCGCTCCGAGAACTTGGTCGCGATGAGCCATGGCCGCGGCCAGGTCCAGCACGTCTCGCTGGGAGCGATGCGGGACGGCAAGCTCGTCGGGCTGGAGGCGGACGTGGTGGCCGACGCGGGCGCATACCCGACCCTCGCCATCGGCCAGCCGATGTTCACCGGTCCGCTGTCCACCGGCGTGTACGTGATCCCCAGGATGCGTTTCCACGCAGTTGTGGCGGCCACCAACACGGCGGTCATGGCCGCCTACCGAGGTGCGGGCCGGCCGGAGGCGACGTCTTTGATCGAGCGCGCGATGGACATGCTGGCCGTCGAGCTGCGGATGGACCCCGCGGAGCTGCGGCGGCGAAACATGATTCCAGGCCCGTTCCCGTACACCACGCCCGCCGGGTTCACCTATGACTCGGGCGATTACGCCCGCGCCCTCGAGCTCGCTCTCGAGGCGTCGGACTATGCCGGATGGCGGCGCGAGCAGGAGGCACGGCGGGCGCGCGGTGACCGCATGCTGCTGGGTATCGGGCTGTCGAGCTACGTGGAGATCACGGGCATTCTGACGCCGATGGAACATGGCGCCGTGCGTGTCGAGAAGGACGGCACGGTGGTGATCCACGCTGGCACCGCATCCAGCGGGCAGGGACACGAGACCGCGTATGCGCAGATCGCTTCGGCGGTGCTGCGCGTGCCCATCCAGGTGGTGCGGGTGGCGGCTGCGGATACAGGGATCGTGCGCAGCGGCGATGGGACGTATGGTTCGAGATCCCTCCAGCTCGGAGGCAGCGCGGTACGCGGCGCGTGCATCGCGCTGGTCGAGCGGGCGCGTGAAGAGACCGCGCGGCGGCTGGAGGCGGATGCCGGCGACATCGAGCATGTCGCGGGTGGTTTCGCCGTGAAAGGCGCGCCGGGATCGGCCGTGACCTGGGCGCAGCTCGCCGCCGGCGCCCCGCTCGTCGCCGAGGAGGACTTCATCCAGACCGACCAGACATTCCCCTTTGGCTGTCATGTCGCTGTCGTCGAGTTGGATGTCGAGACGGGGGATGCGCGGGTCATTCGCCATGTCGCGGTCGATGACTGCGGCACGATCCTCAACCCGATGCTCGTCGAGGGTCAGATCCACGGAGGCGTGGCTCAGGGTGTGGCGCAGGCTCTGTACGAGGAGTTCGTTTATGACCCTGAAGGCAATCCTCTGACGACGAGCTTGATCGACTACGCGATGCCCACGATCGGTGAAATTCCAGCCATCGAAACGCTGCACCTGGAGACGCCGAGCCCGCACAACCCGCTGGGCGCCAAGGGGGTGGGCGAGTCGGGGACGATCGGATCGACAGCGGCGGTGCAGAATGCGGTCATCGACGCGGTGTCGCATCTGGGCGTGCGGCACATCGACATGCCGATGCATCCGATGCGTGTTTGGGAGGCAATCCGGGCGGCCCAGGGTGGTTAGGGCGGTGGAGGGCTGAGCGGACCTCACGCGTGCGTTCGACTGGCCGCCGCCGGGGTCACGAGCTTGATCCTGGGGCTGATTCCGTTTCCGCCGGATGGACCGCCCGCGGCTACTGGTGCGCCTGCTCCGGCGCGCGCTCGCCCGCCCGCGGTCCTTGCCGCGGAGTTGTTCCAGTACCCGCTCCCGACCTGGGCGCCGCACTGTCTCGGTTTCGGCAGCGAGTGGAGATACTGCAACGGCACGCCGCTCAGGTCGTGCGGCGGCGCGGTCTGGCTGCATACGGGGGTGGACGTCGTCGCCGTCGCTCAGCAGCCGGTGATGGCAGCGGGCGATGGCGAGATCGCCGGCTACATCATCGACCCGACCTTTCGCGGTGGGGTTTTGATCCGCCACCACACAAGCGCGGGCATCTTGCTCACGCAGTACTGGCATGTCTGGCTCCGGCCGGGATTCCAAGTCGGGACGCCGGTCAAAAGAGGGGAGGCGTTCGCCGACGTGGCGGACATGGGCGGCAAGACCCATCTCCATTTCGCCGTCTTCATGGGCGACTACGAGAGCCACGCGTGGAACGGCGCGCTGCCTCCGTCGGGCTGCTCCGGCTTCCCGCCGTTTCCCTATCGATTCGTCGATCCGAATGGTTTCATCGAGGCGCGTCTGCCGGTGCCGCCGCCGGCTCGGGCCGCCCGCTTCTAAGTCTCCGTCCGCGCCCTCTTAACGGGCTGGGTTGGCTGGACGAACCGATGTTCGTACGATCTCGGCATGGACGCTTCGACAGCTGAGTACGGATCGGCCAACGAGGAGCTGCGTGCGCGCATGGTCCGCAAGCGGCGCGCGATCGACCTCATGGAGCTCTCGTTCGCGGAGGACGCGGCTGCATACGCGGCGACCGGCGATTACGACGAGCTTGGCTTTATCAGCCCAATCGACTGGATCCGCTTCAACTGCCACATGACCAGCGGCGCCGCGGCTGACCGCGTGGCGGTCGGGCAGGCGATGCACCGGACGCCGCGCAGCATCGAGGCGGTCGGCGAAGGGGAGATCGGGTTCGCGCATGTGTCGGTGATGGCGCGGACGGCGGCGAGCCTCGGGGCGCGTTTCGATGAAGCACCGCTGATCGAGTTCGCCCGAGAGCATTCGGCGGGTAAGTTCCATTACTTTTGCCGCCATGCGCGACATTCGGCGGACCCCGACGGGTATGCCGCAGGCGAGGCCGAGCAGGTGGAGAGCCGCCGCCTTTCACTGAGCACCTGGATCGACGGGACGATGCTCTTGAGTGGGGTTCTGGACGCATTTGGGGGCGCCGCACTGCGCGCGGCGTTGGAGCCGCTGGCCCGCAGGTCCGGAGAGCATGACCACCGAGAACGCGAGCGCCGGCTCGCAGATGCGCTGGTCGAGCTGGCGAGCGGCGGAGCGGAGCGAGCCCAGCTTCAGGTGACGAGCTCGGTCGAAACGCTGCTCGGGCTGGCTGGCGCGCCCGCGGCAGACATGGAGTTCTCGCTGCCCATCTCGTCGAAGACGGTCGGACGTCTTGCGTGCGACTGCGCGATCACGCGCGTCCTGCTCGATTCAGAGTCGACCGTGATCGATGTGGGGAGGTCGAAGCGGGTGGTGTCAGGGCCGGCTCGCAGAGCGCTCAACGCCCGTGATGGGTCCTGCCGGTGGCCGGGATGCGACCGGACGCCCTTCTGGAGCGCCGCACATCATGTCGTGCACTGGATCCACGGCGGCACGACCGACCTGGACAACCTCATCCTGCTGTGCCACCGGCACCACCGGATGGTGCATGAGGGAGAGTGGCAGCTGGTCCGGCTGGATGACGGGCGGATGCTTGCGATCCCGCCGACGGTGACCTTCGGTCCGCGGCCCCCGGCGGCGGACTAGCGGTCGGGCTCTTCCTCGTAGCCCAGGTTGGGACGCAGCCAGCGCTGCGCCTCGTCGAAGGCCATGCCCTTGCGGCGGGCGTAGTCGGCGACCTGGTCGCGGCCGATCTTGCCGACCATGAAGTACTTCGACTGGGGATGCGCGAAGTAAAGGCCGGCGACGGCGGCGGTCGGCATCATGGCCCCTGACTCGGTGAGATCCATTCCGATCGAGCGGGCGCCGAGGAGGTCGAAGAGCTTGTGCTTCTCAGAGTGGTCGGGGCAGGCCGGGTAGCCGAACGCGGGACGGATGCCCCGGTACCTCTCGCCGATCAGGTCTTCCCCCGTGAGCCTGGGACCGGTTTCGTACCACTCGCGGCGGGCGCGCTCGTGCAGGTACTCGGCGAAAGCCTCGGCCAGGCGGTCGGCAAGCGCCTTGACCATGATCGCGCGATAGTCGTCATGCTCCGATTGGAACCGGGCCACGAGCTCGTCGGCGCCGAGGCCGGCGGTGACGGCGAACGCGCCGAGGTGGTCGCCGCCTGGGTCCACTCCGTTCTGCTGCCGCCCTGCCGGGGCGATGAAGTCGGCGAGTGAGAGGTAGGGCTTGTCGTCGCCGTGGTCCACCTGCTGCCGGAGCATGGGAAAACGAACGCCGTTGTCGAGGGCGATGTCGTCGCCCTCGGCACGCGCGGGCCAGAAGCCGTAAACGCCGCGAGCCTGGAGCAAGCCCCTCGACTGGATCTCGTCCAGCATCTCCTCCGCGTGGCTGAAGAGCTCGCGCGCGGCTGCGCCGTGGGATGGGCTCTGGAGGATCGCCGGGAACTTGCCCTTCAGCTCCCATGCGTGGAAGAAGAAGGTCCAGTCGATGTACTCGCGCAACTCTGAGATCCTGGGCTCGACGACGCGAACTCCGGTGAAGGGCGGCTTCGGCAGGTCTTCGAACGTGAGGCGGAGTCGCTTGGCGCGCGAGTCGTCCAGCGTGAGCAGCGTTCGGCGGGTCGCTGTGTGCTGGGTGCGAAGCTTGTCCTGCAGGGCGCGGTTGTCCTGGTCGAAACCAGGGCGGCGGTCGTCGTCCAGCAGGTCCGAGACCACGCCGATCACGCGCGACGCATCAAGCACGTGCACCGTGGATCCGCTGTACGCGGGCGCGATCCGGACGGCCGTGTGCTGCTTGGAGGTGGTCGCCCCGCCGATCAGGAGCGGGATCTTGAAGTCGCGGCGGGTCATCTCCTTGGCGACCACGACCATTTCGTCCAGCGACGGGGTGATCAGGCCGGATAGGCCGACCACGTCGGCTCCCAGCTCGATCGCGGTGTCCAGGATCTTTTCGACCGGCACCATCACACCGAGGTCCACGACCTCGTAGTTGTTGCATGCCAGCACGACGCCGACGATGTTCTTTCCGATGTCGTGCACATCGCCTTTCACGGTGGCCAGGACGAGCTTGCCGCGCATGTGCTGGCTTCCGGACGCCTCCTTCTCAGCCTGCATGAATGGCTCCAGGTACGCGACCGCGCGCTTCATCGCCCGTGCACTCTTCACGACCTGCGGCAGGAACATCTTGCCGGCGCCGAACAGGTCGCCCACCACCTTCATGCCGTCCATCAGCGGGCCTTCGATGACCAGCAGAGGCTTGCCGTACTTGATGCGCGCCTCCTCCGCGTCCTCTTCTATGTAGGCGACTTCGCCGTGCAGCACCGCGTACTGGAGGCGCTCTTCGATCGGGGCCTCGCGCCATGTCAGGTCGATCTCTCGCTTCGAGCCTGCGCTGGAAACCGACTTCGCAAACTCGACGAGCCTCTCGGTGGCGTCCGGCCGGCGGTCGAAGATGATGTCTTCCACCAGCTCGAGGAGGTCCTTGGGGATGTCCTCATATACGACCAGCTGGCCGGCGTTGACTATGCCCATGTCAAGCCCGGCGCGGATCGCGTGATAGAGGAACGCGGAATGGATCGCCTCACGGACGCGGTCGTTGCCGCGGAACGAGAAAGAGAGGTTCGAGACTCCGCCTGAAACGTGGACCCTCGGGAAGCGCTTTTTGATCTCGCGCGCCGCCTCGATGAAGTTCTTCGCGTAGCCGTTGTGCTCTTCGATCCCGGTCGCGATGGGCAGGATGTTCGGGTCGAAGATGATGTCCTCGGGCTCAAAGCCGGCTCTCTCTGTCAGCAATTCGTACGCGCGGCTGCAGATGGCGACTTTGCGCTCGAACGTGTCGGCCTGTCCGACCTCGTCGAACGCCATCACGACGGCGG
The DNA here is from genome assembly GCA_036491755.1 of Candidatus Dormiibacterota bacterium. GTDB lineage: Bacteria > Chloroflexota > Dormibacteria > Dormibacterales > Dormibacteraceae > DASXBJ01. The sequence goes on along the minus strand of DASXBJ010000024.1, from coordinate 17,460 downwards.
CGGCGCCGTACTCGCGCACCTTGCGGGCCTGCTCGAGGAAGGCGTCCTCGCCTCCCTTGAGGCTGATCGAGTTGCACACTCCCTTGCCCTGGAGACATTTCAGGCCGGCTTCGAGAACCGTCCATTTGGAGCTGTCGACCATCACGGGGATGCGGGCGATCTCAGGCTCGGTCGCGATCAGGTTGAGGAACCGGACCATCGCCGCTTCGGAGTCCAGAAGGTCCGCGTCCATGTTGACGTCGAGCAGGTTGGCGCCGCCGCGCACCTGGTCCAGGGCAACCTGCACGGCGCCGGTGAAATCGCCTGACTCGATGAGCCGGCGGAAACGGATCGAACCGGTGACGTTGGTGCGCTCCCCGATGACCACGAAACCGGAGTCGGGGCCGATCTCGAAGGGCTCGAGGCCGCTGAACCGCGCGGTCTCCACGCGATCCGGGACCTGACGCCGGGGAATGTCCCTCAGCGCACTGCGGATCTGGCGGATGTGCTCGGGGCCGGTCCCGCAGCAGCCGCCCGCGGCGTTGATGTATCCCGCCTCGGCGAACTCCTTGAGCAGCCGGCTGGTCATCGGGGGTTCCTCGTCGTAGCCGCCGAAGGCGTTGGGCAGCCCGGCGTTCGGGTAGCACGTGACGTAGACGGGAGCGACCCGCGACAGCGCCGCGATGTAAGGTCGCATCTCGGTCGCGCCCAGAGAGCAGTTGATGCCCGCGGCGAAAGGCTGCGCGTGCTCGACCGATGTCCAGAAGGCATCGACAGTCTGGCCTGACAGGTTGCGGCCGCTCCGGTCGACGATCGTGACCGAGAGAAAGAGAGGAATGTCCGGAGCCACCTCCTTCACGGCGGCGATCGCCGCCTTGCCGTTCAAAGTGTCGAAAACCGTCTCGATCAGCAGGATGTCGACGCCGCCCTCGACGAGCGCTCGCGCGGCCTCGGCGTAGCCGTCCCGAAGCTGGTCGAATGTGACGTCGCGATAGGAGGGGTCGTCGACCTTCGGCGAGAGCGAGAGCGTGACGTTGGTCGGTCCGAGCGAGCCGGCGACGAATCGATTCTCGAATGCATCGGCGGCTTTTCGCGCCAGGCGCGCGCCTGCCAGGTTCATCTCGTAGGCGAGGTCCTGCAGCTCGTAGTCCGCCTGCGACACTCTCGTCGCGGTGAACGTGTTGGTGGTGATGATGTCCGCGCCGGCTTCCAGGTACTCGCGGTGAACGCGCGTGACGAGGTCCGGTTGGGTGAGGCACAACACGTCGCTGTTGTTGCGCAGCGGCTTGGGGTGGTTGCGGAAACGTTCGCCGCGGAAGTCCTCGTCGCTGAGGCCCATGCGCTGCAGCATCACCCCCATCGAGCCGTCGAGAATCACGATCCGCTGCTGAAACAGCTGATCGAGCCGCTGCCTGATCGAGGTGGCGATCGCCATGGGAACCTCTAAGACTACGTACTCAGTCCCCGACCGGGCTCCAGACCTGGAACCTGCCGTCGTCGAACAGCAGGCGGCGGCCGCTTCCAGGCAGCGCGTTGAGGGTGTCGAGACGCAGATAGGGGTGGGTCGGTCCGTTCAGGAACGGCTGGTTGTCGATCACCACGTAGCAGCTCGCATCGAGCTTGTCCGGAAAGTCGTTGATGATGTGGCGGTTGGCGAGCCAGACCGTCAGGCCGTCGTCGGCGTTGACCGGGGCGTCCGGCGGGATGATCGATGTGGCGGTCAGCAGCTCGGCAACCGAGTTCGGGCGGGAGTACAGGTACATGTTCGCCCGGGGGGTGGGCGGCAGGTTCCCCATCGTCCAGCCCAGCACGAACCCAGGGATGATCGCGAGCAGCGCCAGGGCGGGCCGGAACGAGCGGGCCTGGATGAAGTTGCGCGCCCCGACGCCCGCCGCCACGATGATCGGGAACAGCAGCAGCATCACGTAGTGGTCGCCGAGGGTGTTTTGCGGGGTGTGGCCGCTCAGCACGTTGGCGAGGTAGGGCGGAATGACCAGCAGCAGCCATCGCGGCGCCAGGAGAGGCATCGCGACCAGCGAGGCGGCTATCCCGCCTAGGACCAGCAGGGCGCCCGGCCGCACGAACGCCTCGAGGAACGTATTGACGTTGATCGGCAGCGTCGGGTCGAGGCCGACGAGCCATGCGTAGTAGACAAAGTCTGTGTATCCGCCGTTGCGGTAGTGCTGCTGCACGACCCCGGTGCCGACGAGGAACCAGGCCACGGCCAGGTAGACGATGAAACGCCAGTGCTTCTTGACAGCCGGGGCGCCGTGCACCCTCATGAGGATGGCAATCACTCCCACCGTGTAGACCTGGTCCTCCTTGCACGACAGCACGAGGATGCAGAAGATCCACATCGCCACCCGGTGTCCGCGTATCCCGGCCCAGGCCGCGAACAGGGCGAAGGCGAGCGCCATGTTCTCCGGGTGGAAGAAGTCGCTCGCCGTGCCCTGGATCGCCGCCCAGAACGGAATGGGCGTCGACAGGGCCATGGCCAGCCATGGCGATTCCGGACGCTCGGCCGGCAGGATGGAGCGGAAGAAGAGATAAGCGGCGGGGGCGGTCGCAGCAAGGCCGGCGGACGAAAAGATCAGCAGCACCGCGGGACTGGGCCACAGCTTCTCCACGGCGGCGAGCACCACGAAGATCAGCTCGAAATGTATGCCGAGGAAGTTGGCGCGGGCGAAGCTCGAATAAAAGCCCTGCCCGATGGAGATGTTCCGGATGACCTGCTGGTCGTAGGCGAAATCCCACGCCGGCGCGGTCATCCCATACAGGCGCTCGAGCGTGCCATGCAGGGTCCAGGCGAACGCGATGGCCGCGGCGAGCAGCGGGATCGACACGAAGATCCACCAGGCCTCGGCGCGGCCGTCCTCGCACTCCGCCGCCGTCGCGCGCGCGACTTCGGCCGTCATCTCGTGCCGGCTCGGTGCGAGCGACATTGTGTACTGGCGTCGAGACATCGTCGGAGCCGGCTTCGGACGCAGACCAATCGGCTCATCGGTGGCCGAGCTTACCAAGCCTAAAATCGGTTCGTGGCCTCACGAATCCGCGCGCAGGCATCGATCGCGCCGCGGCTGTCGGTCATCGTCCTGGTCTTCAACGAGGTCGAGAGCATCGAGCCGCTGCACGAAGAGTTGATGGGCGTGCTCGAGTCGCTGGCCCTCTCCTTCGAGGTGCTCTACATCGACGACGGGAGCCGCGACGGCAGCAGCGAGAAGCTGGGTCAGCTCGTCGGGCGCGACAGCCGGGTGCGCGTGGTCTCGTTTCGCCGCAACTTCGGCCAGACCGCGGCCGTGCAGGCGGGGATCGACCACAGTCGCGGCGACATCCTGGTCTTCATGGACGGCGACATGCAGAACGACCCGCACGACATCCCGCGCTTGCTGGAGAAGATCGACGAGGGCTACGACGTCGCCAGCGGCTGGCGCAAGACGCGGCAGGACGAGGCGTCGCGCGTCCTGCCCTCAAGGATCGCCAACTGGATCATCGCGCGGGTCACGGGCGTGCGCCTGAACGATTTCGGCTGCACGCTCAAGGCTTATCACCGCGACGTCATCCAGGACGTGAAGCTGTACGGCGAGATGCACCGTTTCATCCCGGTGTACGCGTCATGGGTGGGAGCGCGCATCACGGAGATCACCGTGAACCACCGGGCGAGGGCGTTCGGCAAGTCGAAGTACTCGCTGTCGCGCACATCGCGCGTGCTGCTCGATCTGATGACCGTCAAGCTCCTGGGCAGCTACTCGACGAAGCCGATCTATTTCTTCGGCTTTGCCGCGTTCGGGCTGTGGGCGATCGCATTCATCTGCGGCGCGATCGTGATCATCCAGAAGCTGCTGCCGCCCCATCCCTTCGCTCACAACAATCCCCTGCTGCTGCTGGCTGTCTTCCTTGCCATCGTCGGCGTGCAGTTCATCCTCATGGGGTTGCTCGCCGAGCTTTCGATCCGCACCTACCACGAGTCGCAGGCCAAGGCGACGTACGTGATCCGGGAGATCATCGAGGGAACTCCGAAGCGACGCAATGCCGGGTTGCGCGAATCACCCGAACCGTCTCCCAGAGGGGAGGAGGGAGAGGCATTGCGGCACCGCTCTTAGATGTGTGGCATCTGCGGGGTCGCCGGAGGCGAGCCTGCGGCGGGCCGCGAGCTCGTACGCAGGATGTGCTCGTCCATGGTGCACCGCGGACCGGACGACGAGGGCGAAGTGAGTGCAGGCGGCGTCACCCTGGGCATGCGCCGCCTATCGATCATCGACCTGGAGGGTGGCCACCAACCCATCCACAGCGAGGACTCGAGCATATGGGTGGTTCAGAACGGAGAGATCTACAACCATCTCGAGCTGCGCGACCTCCTGCTCGCGGCCGGCCATACCTTCTATACGAGCTCGGACACCGAGGTCCTGGTCCATGGCTATGAGGAGTGGGGCGAGGACCTTGTCGGGCGGCTGAACGGCATGTTCGCGTTCGCGCTGCTCGATCGCAGGCGGGCATCGGTGTTTCTGGGTCGCGACCGCATGGGCATCAAGCCGCTGCACTATGCCGTCGACGGTCGCCGGCTCGTGTTCGCCTCCGAGCTCAAGGCACTCATGCGGGACCCCGCGCTGCGCAGGGGCGTCGACCCCGTGGCGCTTGACGAGTACCTGGCTTACGAGTTCGTGCCTTCGCCCCGCAGTATCGTGCTCGGCGTCAACAAGCTGCGCCCGGGTCACACGCTGACCTGGTCGATCGAGGGCGCCACGGCGCGGCTGAACCGATACTGGTCGCCCGACCTCAACGTGGACGGCGCGGGCAGGATCGAGAGCCTGGACGACACGTGCGAGGAGCTGAGAGCTGTGCTGCGGGAGTCTGTCCGCAAGGAGCTCATCGCCGACGTGCCGGTCGGGGTGTTCCTATCCGGGGGAATCGATTCGAGCGCAGTAACCGCGATGATGACGCAGCTCGGCGGGGATGTGAAGAGCTTCTCGGTCGGGTTCGCCGAGCGTTCATTCGATGAGGCTGATCACGCGCGCCAGGTGGCGCGCCATCTGGGGACGGACCACCACGAGCTGACCCTCGAGCCGGGCATGCTGCTCGGCCTGATCCCACGGCTGCCCACGCTGCTCGACGAGCCGCTGGGCGACGCGTCGATCATCCCGACGTATCTCCTGTCCGCATTCACGCGCGAGCATGTCAAGGTCGCCCTCGGCGGCGACGGCGGGGACGAGTTGTTCGCCGGCTATCCCACGATGCAGGCCCACCGGCTCGCGGGTTACTACCTTCGCGCTCCCCGCTTGCTCCGCGAAGGGCTGGTTGAACCCGTCGTTCGGCGCCTGCCTGTCTCGCGCGACAACCTGAGCTTCGATTTTCGCGCGAAGCGATTCGTCAGCGGCGTCCAATACCCGGTCGAGGAGCGGCACCAGCGGTGGATGGGATCCTTCGCGGCGGAGGAGCGGGATGCGCTTCTCTCGGTTGGCGTCCGCAACGCACTTGCCGGCTCGCGCCCCTCACGCGGGCCTTCTCCTCCAAGAGGAGAGGGGGGTGAGTTGAATGAGGTCTTGCTGCTCGACATGCGGATGTATCTCGAAAACGACATCCTGGTCAAGCTCGACCGCGCTTCGATGATGGCGTCGCTCGAGGGCAGGGTACCGCTGCTCAACAACGACCTGGTCGCGTACGCAACGCGGCTGCCTCTCGACGTGAAGCTGCGCGGCATGCGTTCCAAGTTCATCCTCAAGCGAGCGCTGCGCGGAATCCTGCCGGACAGCATCCTCAACCGGCCGAAGAAAGGGTTCGGCATCCCGATTGCCGAGTGGTTTCGGGGGCCGCTCAAAGAGCAGATGCTCTCGGCGCTCTCGCCGGAACGGATCTCCGCCGATGGGTTCTTTGAGCCCGTCGCGGTGCGCCGCCTGGTCGACGACCACCTCGAGGGGCGCCGCGACAACCGAAAGCAGCTGTGGACACTCTTCGCATTCCAGCTGTGGCACGAGGGCTTCGTGAACCCCTCCTGATTAATAGACCGACAGTCGGTCTGCTATAGTCTGGCCACATGGCCCGGACGCTGAACCCCGCTGCCCACACGGTCAAGCGGGAGGCGTTCGTCGAGGCTGCCCAGCGCCTCATCCAGACCAGGGGCTACGAGCAGATGAGCGTGCAGGACGTCCTCGACGAGATCGAGGCCTCCCGAGGAGCTTTCTACCATTACTTCGACTCCAAGGAAGCACTCCTCGAGGCGGTCGTCGACCGGATGATGGACGCCGGGCTCGGGGCGGTGACACCTTTCGTCGACGATCCGCATCTTTCCGCGCTGCGCAAGTTCGAGAGCGTCTTCGCCGGGATCCAGAGCTTCAAAGCGGAGCGAAAGCCGCTAGTGCTCGCCCTCCTCGAAGTGTGGATCTCGGACCACAACGCTGTCGTGCGCGAGAAGTTCCGGCGCACCGGGGTAACCCGCCTTGTGCCGATGCTGTCGGCGATCATCAGGCAGGGCAACGCCGAGGGATCGTTCGATTCCGGCGCTCCCGATGAGGCGGCGAGGGTGGTCGTCGGGATGCTGCAGAGCTTCAGCGATGTGGCGATCGAGCTGTTCCTGGCGAGGCAGGCCAACACCATCGGGTTCGAGGATGTGGAGCGGGCCGTCGCCGCGAACACGATGGCTTGCGAGCGGATCCTGGGTCTGCGGGCGGGGTCGCTGACGTTGATCGACGGTCCGGCGCTGCGCTTTTGGTTCGGCTGATCCTGCATTGAGGAGTAGATACCAGTGACAGCGATGATCGAGGTCCAGGGGCTCACCAAGAGCTATGGCAGCAAGCGCGGAATCGCCGATGTCTCCTTCCAGGTGGAGGAGGGCGAGGTCTTCGGTTTTCTCGGCCCCAACGGCGCGGGCAAGACCACGACGATCCGGGTGCTCATGGCGCTGCTGCGCGCCCAGGCGGGGACGGCGAAGATCGACGGCCTTGATTGCTGGATCGACTCGGTGGAGATCAAAAAGCGGATCGGGTATCTGCCCGGCGAGCTCTCGCTCGACCCCGGCCTGACCGGCGGCCAGCTCATCGACTACTTCGGGCACCTGCGCGGCGGCGTCGACCAGGTGTACGTGAAGCAGCTGATGAAGCGTTTCGACCTCGACCCCAGCCGCAAGTTTCGCCACTATTCGAGCGGCAACAAGCGCAAGGTCGGGCTGGTCCAGGCGTTCATGCACCGGCCGCGCCTGGTCGTCCTGGACGAACCGACAGGCGGGCTCGATCCGCTCAACCAGCAGGAGTTCGACCGGCTCGTGGCCGAGGTTCGCGCCGAGGGCCGCACAGTGTTTCTCTCCTCGCACATCCTCTCGGAGGTCGAGCAGACGTGCAACCGGGTGGCGATCATCCGCGACGGGCGGATTGTTCGTATCGGTGGCCTGGCCGAGCTGAAAGACATCAAGGTGCACGAGGTCACGATCGCCTTTGCCGGCGCCACGCCGGTCGAGGAGTTCCAGATCCTGCCCGGAGTGGATAAGGTGGAGGCGCTGCCCGATGGCCACACGCTCCGCTTGGCGGTGCAGGGAGGGCTGGACGCCGTCGTCAAGGCGGCCGCGCGCCATTCCGTCACGACGTTCACCACCAACGAACCCAGCCTGGACGACGTCTTCATGCGCTACTACCAGGCGGATCGGGTTTCCGAACCGGAGCCGAGCCGTGTTTAGGAGCATCTACCTCAAGACGCTGCGCGATTACCGCGTGCCGATCCTCGGCTGGGGCTTCGGTATGGGATTGCTGATGCTCACGATCTTCGCCGCCTTTCCTTCGGTCGCCGCGACGCCGGCGGCGCGGGCATCGCTCGTCGCCCTCGGCCCGAGCTTCGCCTGGATCGCCGAACCGCTCAAGCTCGACACCCCGGGCGGCTACGCGACCTGGAAATACGGTGGGACCATCCTGGTCGTCGTGCTCTGGCCGATTCTCGCCCACACCGGGATGCTGCGCGGAGAGGAGGATCGAGGCTCGCTCAACGTCCTCCTCTCGATGCCGCGGCCGCGAGTCCGCGTGGCGCTGGAGAAGGTGGCCGCCATGTGGACCGCGCTGCTGCTGATGGCGGTGATCATCGGGGTGCTCGCCTACGCCGGCAGCGCGAGGGTGAATGCCGGGCTCAGCTTTGCCGACGCGATCCTTTTCGGCGTCAACCTGGCGGTGATCGGCGCGTTCTTCGGCGGTGTCGGCCTGCTGGTCTCACAGTTCACCGCGGAGCGCCGCCCGGCGACCGGCCTGACCTCGGGGCTGCTCTTCGTGTTCATCATCGTGGACATGGTGCATCGGGTCGTCCCGAACGCCGAGTGGCTGAGCCGGCTGTCCCCGATCTACTACTTCAACCTCAGCAAGCCGCTGGTCCCGGGTTACGGCGCCAACCTCGGCGCGATGGCGTTCCTGATTGCGCTGGCGGTCGTCCTTGGCGGGGGCGGCATCTGGCTCTTCGCGCGCCGCGACATCGGCGGCGTGATCGAATTGCCAGGTTTTCTACGCCTGCGCCGGCGAGCCTCTGCGTCTGAGCGCCCGCTGTTCCAGGGCGATTGGTCGCTGCGGTCCGTCTACGCGCGAAGCCTGGCGACGCTGATCGTGCCCACGTTCTGGTGGACGGTGGCGATCGCAGGCTTCGGGGGCTGGATGGTGGTGGTCGTGAAGCAGACCGAGGCGGAGCTCAACAAGCTGCTGCAGGGCTCGCCGGCGCTGCAGCACATCCTGCATGCCGGCGGTTCCAGCGGGACCACCGCAACCATCCTGAGCTCGCTCTTCATCTTCCTCCCGCTGCTGCTGATGGCCTTCGCGGTCACCCAGGCGAGCCGGTGGGCGGCGGACGAGGAGGATGGGCGTCTCGAGCTGGTGCTGGCGACGCCGCAACCACGGCTGTCGGTGCTGCTCGGGCGGTTTGGAGCGCTGGCGACTTCAACAGTCGTCATCGCGGTGCTGACACTGATCGTCACCGTGCTCGCGGTGGCGTCCGAGGGAATGAACATCAACGAAGGCAACCTGGCGGCGGCGACCCTGTCGATGGTCCCGATGGGCCTGCTGGTGGCGGCGCTCGGCTACCTGTTCGCGGGTTGGCTGCGCACGGCATTTGACACCGGCCTGCTCAGCTTCCTCCTGGTGATCTGGTTCTTCATCAGCTTTGTCGGACCAGGCCTGAACTGGCCCGAGGCGACGCAGCGGCTGTCGGCCTTCTACTACTACGGAACGCCCGTCCTGAACGGCCTGCCTGTGGGGGACACGCTGGTCATCCTGGCGGTCGGCGCCGCGGCGCTGGTCGTCGCGTCTGCAAGGTTCACCCGGAAGGATATTGCGATCTAAAACAATCTGAATGAGTCTTAACAGTTCCTTAAGGAGCGACCCAAACATTTCGCACTAGCGTTCTCGCTCTAAAGGGGTGAGGGTTGTCGGCGGACAACCTGATTGGAGGGGCTTTAGGAAGTGAAGACATTGGTGCTTGCCGCCGCGGTCGCGGCCGGTCTTTTCGTGGCGTCCCCGACCAGCGCCGGGGCCTACATCACGTGGTGCGACTGGGACCCCATCGTCCTCGTGATCACCCCGGGCGGCCATATCGTCCCCGTTTACGACAGCGTCTGGACGGCGAGCCCCCTGGCTCTGGCGCTGCCCTTGGAGAGCTACACGACCACCCGTGTGTACGTGGCCGGCAAGGCCGCCACCGCGGTGGACATGAAGATCACAGTCCCGACCGGCTTGCTGTTTCGTTATGCGACCGCCGACGAGGTGACCACCGGCCTCCTTGGCACTGGAAAGGTGCTGGCCACCGCTTACGGCAACAGCGGGCAAGCGCTCCATCTCAAGTTCACTCTGCCGGAGTCTTAGGTCCTTGAGCCCGCGCCGGCGGTCTGAGCTTTACCGTCTTTCGGTTGGGCTGGTAGCGGTCGCCATGTTCGCGGCCACGGCCGGGCGGCTGGGCGCGAGGCCTGACTGGTGGCTTGCCGGTTCGTTGTGCCTGGCCGGGATTTTGGCCCTGCAGTTCCCTGTGTACTTCAGCCTCAGCCAGAAGGTGAGCGTCGCCAGCGCCGTCTTCTTCGCCGCCGCGCTGGCGGTGCCGGTGTGGCAGGCGGGCGCCGTGGCCGCCTCCTCCCTGGCGATCGCGTCCGCCCTCTCGGTCTACCGGAAGGTCCGCTCCACCCGCGAGAGGCCGCCGATCGGTGCGGTTCTGTCAATCCTGTTCAACGCCGGGCAGGGCTACCTGGGCGTCGTGGCGGCGGGGCTGGTCCTGATGGAGGCCGGCGTGAGCGCGACGACCGGCGTCGCTCGGCCTGGCGACGCGGTCGCCATCGTTGTCGCGGCCGCGGTGATGTACGCCATGAACCTCCTTCTCCTGTCCGTGGCCGCCGCGCTGGCAACCTCGCGGAATCCGTTCTCGATCCTGCGCACGACCCACCGCGTGGTCTCATTGCAGTCCGCGAGCCTCTATGCCCTGGGCGCGACCGCGGCGTTCGCGTCGGCCAGGTTCTGGTGGGTGCCCGTGCTGGGCGTCCTGCCGGCCGTGCTGGCCTACTTCTCCATGCGCAACAGGGTTGAGCTGCGCCGGGAAGCTGTGCGCGCGATGGAGTCGATGGCCGAAGAAGTTGACAGCCGCGACCCGTACACCTACCAGCACTCTCGGCGCGTCGCGGCGTACGCCCGCGCGATCTGCCGGCAGCTGCGGTTCAGCGCCGCCGAGATCGAGCTGGTCGAGCTCGCCGCCAAGGTGCATGACGTCGGCAAGATCCGCATCCCGGACTCGATCCTGCTGAAGCCGGGCAGGCTGACGCCCGATGAGCGCAGGGTGATGGAGACGCATCCGCGCCTCGGATTTGAGATCCTGTCCCAGTTCTCCGAGTTCGCCAAGGTGCTCGATCTCGTCCTCACCCATCACGAGCGCTATGACGGCCGCGGGTATCCCAATCGCCAGGTTGGAAGGACCCTGCTGCTCATCGCCCAGGTGATCCCTGTCGCGGACTCGCTGGACGCGATGACCAGCGGACGCGCGTATCGCGACGCCAGGAGCTGGGATTGGGCGTTGGACGAGCTCCGGCGCGGCGCCGGCACCCAGTGGAACCCCAAGGTGGTGATGGCGGCGGTGGCGGCGCTGCAGCACGAGCGTGGCGAGCCGGGGTCGGAGCCGGCCGCGTCAATGCCCGCGACCGCGACCGCCTAGCCCTAGCTCTTCACCGGCGCGAAATTCACCTCGTGCTTCTCGCGAGGCGCGAGGAGCTCGAGCAGCCCGCGCGCTTCGACCTCGACCAAGGGGCGGTCGATCTTGTCGATCGGCTTCTCGAAGGGGGTGATCTCCAAAGCAGCCTGGCCATTGCGGCGCACAGGAATCCAGGCCGCGCGCACGAAGCCGTCGACCAATAGCGAGCCCTTCATGATCCCGTTGCTGCTGAACAGGCCCAAATGCCGGCCCGGCGCCATGATCCGGGTGCGGTCGGCGTGTCCCAGCAGGATGTTGTCGAAGTCGGGGAGAAAGCGCGGAGGGACGGGAGTGTCGGCGTCCGGCCTCGGCGCCTCGGGTAAGTCGAACAGCTCTCCGCCGTCCTCGTTCGTGAAACTGCGCAGCCGCGGCCGCAGCTTCTCGAACACGTCCCGCATCGCCAGGCCCGACCAGGCTCTGAAGTCAGCCGCGGACGCCGGGCCGAAGGCGGCGAGGTATCGCAGCACGACTTTTTCGGGCGCGTATGCCGGACCGGGTGGGCGGCCGAGCCAGGCTTCGAAGGTGGTCAGCGCAACCGGGCCGCCCGACATCCAGATGCCTCGCGGCGTTGCGAAAGCGAGAGGGACGAGATAGCGCACCGAGTACGCCAGGGCCTGCGCGTCATGGTCGGGGAAGCGATCTCGAAGGAGAGTTGTGAGCTGCGCGACCGTGCGCGGCCTCTCGTGCATCAGCAGCCGGCCTGCTTCGAGCACCGGCGCGAGGCTGGCCGGCGTCAGGCCTTTGCCCCAGGGACTGCCGCGATAGAGGCCGCGCTCGTGCAGGGGTTGGAGGAGTGGTTTGAGCCCGAAGGCGTCGCGTGCGGTCACGAGGTGGATCGTGTTGCGCAGCAGGGAGATCCGAACGGCCCGCCTGGTCTCGACCAGGCCGGAGAGCTCCGAGTGCTGGAAGCCCTCTGTGCGAGACCACAGGCCGATATAGGGCAGGTTGGGCGCCTGGGCCTGCATGCCGACCAGCCACTCGATCGTCCAAGCGGCCGAACGTTTGTGGCGTTGGAGCAGCAGCTGCCGCGCCAGCAGGGCCCGATTGAGAGCGCGGCGCGAAAGCACGACAGGACGCTGGGCCACGAGCCCCATTGTCGCTGGCGTGCATCCCCCGCAAAGCGGGAGAGGGTGGGGCTAGAGTCCCGCCTCCACCTTGGCTTTCTTGCCCGCCTTCTGCACCTTTCCCATCTGCTTGCGGACGTTCTTGCGGCGCTGCTCGCCGCGATCGGGGTCCAGCAGGTAGGTCGCGACAGCAGCGAGGCCCATCCACATCAGAAGTCGGGTGAATCTGAACTTGAACATCAATTCAGTAACGGCCAGTGGGGCTGTCAGTACCCGCGGCGGATTCTCATGGAAGGCGGCCCAGCCCATTCCGGGTATAAGTTCTTCGATGACTCGCCGCGGTCTGTTTCTTTTTGCTGCGATGTGCCTGATCTGGGGCACGCCATATCTGTTGATTCGCGTCGCGGTGGGCGAGGTGTCGCCCGCCACGCTCGTCTTCCTGCGGACCGGCATCGGCGCCCTGCTCATCATGCCGGTCGTGCTGGGGCGTGGCGGCCTGCGAGGCATCGGCTCGCGATGGCTGCCGCTGGTCGCGTTTGCCGCCGTGGAGATCGCCATCCCGTGGCTGTTCCTCTCCAGCGCCGAGCAGAAGATCTCGAGCTCGTTGGCGGGCCTCCTGCTGTCGGCGGTGCCGCTGGTCGCGACCCTGATCGCGCCTCTCTTCGGCAATCGAGACTGGGTGGGGCCGGCCGGCGTGGCCGGGCTGCTGCTGGGCGTGGCCGGGGTCGCGGCGATCGTCGGCTTCGACCTTCGGGCGTCGGCGCCGTTCGCGCTGGCCGAGATGGCGCTGGTCGCGATCTCCTATGCGGTGGGGCCGGCCATCCTTTCCAGGTATCTCGGAGGCGTGCCTTCGGTGAGCGTGATCGGAATCTCACTGACGCTGTGCGCGCTCGCCTACCTGCCTGTGGCCGTCTGGCAGCGGCCGCACACGCTGCCCAGCGTTCCGGTGCTCGCTTCGGTCGCGGTCCTCGGTGTCGTGTGCACGGCGATCGCCTTCCTCATCTTCTTCGCCTTGATCGCCGAGATTGGCCCGGTGCGCGCGACGGTGATCACCTACGTCAACCCCGCGGTCGCCGCGCTGCTGGGCGTGCTGGTATTGAAGGAGAACTTCACGCTTGGCATGGGCGCCGGCTTCGGGCTCGTGCTGGCCGGCTCCGTGCTCGCCACCCGCAAGCCGGCGGGGAAGGCGGCGGCCCCCGAGCACGCGGCGGAGTCGACTTCCGTCTAAGCGTCGCCCGCGCTTCTCGTCCCGGCCGCGGCCGAAGTGTTTAATTAGCCGCGTTCATGGGAGCGGCATCGCCGGCGCGCCGGGCGCGACCGAGCCAGGAGAAGCGTCGCGAAGAGCTTGTGCTCGCTGCCTTCCGGCTCATTGCCAGGCATGGATTCGAGGGGCTTCGCACGCGCGACGTCGCGGCCGAGGTAGGCGTCAACATCGCCACCCTGCATTACTACTTCCCGACCAAGGAGGCGTTGATCCGCGGCGTGGTGGACCACGCGATGGAGAGCTTTCGCTCGACACTCGAGCCCCATGGGGCGCCTGCAGACCAGCTGCGGACGCACCTGCGCGCGGTGCGCAAGCTGGTGCTCGAGCAGCCGGATCTGGGCACGGTCATGGGCGAGCTCGCGCTGCGATCGGCGCGTGACGAGTCGATGGCGCGACTCCTCGAGCAGATGTACGAAGGCTGGCACCTGACCGTGCGCGGGCTGCTGCGCCGCGCCGTGAAGGAAGGAGGCCTCGCACCGGAGATGGACACCGACGCGGTGGCGGCGCTCGTGCTGCTGAGCTTGAGCGGGATGACCCTGCCGACCATGGCCGCGGCGGAGCGGACCGACCAGGCGATGAAGCAGCTGGAAAGGTGGCTCGGGATCGGGGCGGGCCGGCGCTGAAATATATCCAAGCAACTGATTGGTTCTTCTGCTAAGTTGAATCAATCAAATGATTGGGTTGGTTCCAGGAGGTCGGTCAATGGCAGGGCAGGTCGAGAGTCAGATAGAGGTGGGGGATCGCGGTCGGGTTCCGGGCTTCGTGAGGTTTTTCAACGGTGTCACCGGAAAGCTGATCGGCGCCGGCGTGCCGATGGGTCCCAACGCGCTGCTCACTGTTCGAGGGCGCAAGAGCGGCGCGAGCCGGACGACGCCGGTTTCGGTGATCGAGGTCGGCGGGCGCCGCTGGGTGCAGGGCACGTGGGGGGAGTCGCACTGGGTGCGCAACCTGCGCGCGGCCGGCGAGGCGACGCTGACGATGGGCAAGAGGGCGCAGCCCGTGAAGGCCGCGGAGCTCACGCGTGAAGAAGCCGCGATGTTCTTCAGCGACGTGCTGGGGCCGTACGTGCGCAAGATGCCGTTCGGCACGTTTTTGATCGGGTCGGTGCTGCAGTCTCGAGACATCCTGGATGACCCGCGCGCGGCCGCCGAGCGACACCCCGTGTTCGAGCTGCACTCCGCAGATTAGCCGGCTGGTCAGGTGAGGTCGACCAACCGGCACGGGATATCCGCGTCCTCATCCAGGTAATAGCTGGCGGAGACTCTGTGATATCCGTCCGCGATGGTCAGCGGCACGCCCAGCCCAAGGTCGCCGCGAACCAGGAGCACCGGTGACAGCTTCTGGCCCTTGCTGACTTTCTTGAGGTTGTCGGCCACGTGAGGGTTGTCTCGCGGCAGGAGGGTGAGACCGCTGGCGCGGAGGAGGTCCTTCGCCTTCTTTTTGGTATTGGTTGCGGTGCTCAGCTTCTTGAGCACGCTGGCGACCTCAGCGTCGGTCAGCACCAGGGCCAGGTAATCGGCCGCCGCGGGAAAGTCGTGCTTCTCGGGCTTCTCCTTCCAGTGCTGTGCAGGCTTGGCCATGGTTCAGAGCGGCAATTATCGACCCTCACAGGTGGTCCTGCGGCTTCTTCCAGTCCGAGGTATCGATCTGCTCGACCGCCACCTTCTCGACTGTGCGGGGCGCCTCGCGGGCGAACTGCGGCAGAACCTCGGCGGCCACGAGCTCGAGCATGTCCAGCTGGTCGTCGCGTGGCTGGTCCAGGATGAACTGGTTGACGCCAGCTTCCATGTACGGATTGATCACGTCGTAGAAGGCCTGCTTCGAGGTCCAGGGATCCGCATCTGTGGTGGGCACCCAGTAGTAAAGCGAGCGGTCCAGCGTTTCCGGGTCGCGGCCGATCTCGCGGCAGTAGTCGTCGAGCATCTGGTTGCGCTCTCGCATCTCCTTCGGCGTCCCAAACGCATTCCATGTGTCGCCGTACCTGGCGACGATCTTGAGCATCCGCGGCCCGAAAGCGCCCAGGACGAGGGGCGGACGTGGCTGCTGCACGCTCTTCGGGCGTGACTGCGCGTCCTGGAGCTGGTAGTACGAGCCCGCAAACGAGCTCACGTCCTCTCGCATCAGAAGATCGATCACCTGGACCGCCTCGCCGAAGCGTGTGACGAGCTCCTTCGTCTCCGGAAGAGGAATCCCAAACATCCTGTGCTCCGGTGCGTACCACCCGGCGCCGAGGCCCACCTCCAACCGCCCATTGGAGATGTGGTCCACCGTGACCGCCATCTTGGCGAGGACAGCCGGCTGACGGAATGTGTTGGAGGTGACCAGCACTCCGATCCGGATCTTCTCAGTCCGAGCCGCGAGGCCTCCGAGCAGCGACCACGCCTCGAAGTACGGCCCCGTCGGGCGGCTGGGCTGCACCAGGTGATCGCAGACCCAGGCGCTCTCGAAGCCGAGCCGCTCGAAGAGCTGCCAGCGTGCGACGGTCTTCTCCCACGTCATGTTCTGGTCGGTGCAGATCCCGAATCGGAATCGACGAGCCACTCGCCACCTCCGTGCGTGTTTGCGGACGACGTCACGGAATCGTAGAACGCCTCGTCGCCGTCAGCTCTGGAGCGTCTTTCTCGCCGCCTCGAGCACCCTTTCCAGCGACGGCAGGTAATAGTTCTCCAGAGAGGAGGCGGGGAAGGGTATGTCAAACGCGGCCACCCGGGCGACGGGCGCGTCAAGGTCGTAAAAGAGTTCCTCCATCAAGGTTGCGGCGACCTCCGCGCCGAAGCCGGCGGAGAGGGGCGCCTCATGGACCACGACGCAGCGGCCGGTCCTGGCCACCTCTGCGCACAGGGTCTCCACGTCGAGCGGCACCAGGGTGCGCAGGTCAAGCACGGAAGCCGAAACTCCCTCCTCCTCCAGCCGGCTCGCCGCCCGCAGGCAGAGCTCGACGGCGGCGCTCCAAGCAACCAGGGTGATCTGTTCCCCCTTGCGGGCCACCGACGCCTGGCCAAAGGGAACGGTGTAGGCGCCGTCCGGCACCTCCGCCCGGCCCAGCCTGTAGAGGCGGTCTGGCTCGCAGTAAAGGACCGGGTCGGGGTCGCGGATCGCCTCCAGGAGCAACCCTTTGGCGTCGTAGGGGTTGGACGGCATCACGATCTTGATCCCCGGCGTTTGGACGAACTGGGCCTCGACGGCGTCGGAATGAAACTCGGGACTGCGAATCCCTCCCCCGAACGGGGCTCGGATCGTGACCTGGCAGTGATAGCGGCCGCGCGAGCGCTGTCTGTACTTCCCGAGCTGAGGACCGATCTGGTGGAACCCTTGGGCCGTGAATCCGAGGAACTGGATCTCCGCCACCGGAACCATGCCCGCCAGGGCGAGTCCCAGAGAGGCGCCGATGATGCCGGCCTCGCCGAGAGGCGTGTCGACGACCCGCTGGCTGCCGAAGCGCTCCACCAGCCCGGTCGTCGTGCGAAAGACGCCGCCCAGCCGGCCAACGTCGAGCCCCAGCAGCATGACGCGAGGGTCGCGCTCCATCTCCTCGGCGAGGGCGTTGTTGATCGCCTCCACGACGTTGCGCAGCGGCACTTCAATCCTGTCCTGTTTCGAGGAACCTGGCGCGCTGCGAGAGCACGCGCCGCGGCGGGCTCTCGTAAACGTTGGCGAAGAGATCCGCAGGGCCGGGCAGGGGAGCCGCAAAGGCGGCCTCCAGTGCCGAGTCGATCTCCTGGCCCAGCTGCTCGGTCACGCCTGCTTCACGTTCCTGATCCCACAGGCCCAAACCGGCCAGATATTTCTGGACGCGCACGATCGGGTCTCGCAGGCGAGCCTCCTCGTACTCATCCGGATCCTGGTAACGCGCCGGGTTGTCGGTCGTGTTGTGAAAGCCCATCCGGTAGGTCACCGCCTCGACGAGCGTGGGGCCGTCACCCCTCCGCGCGCGCTCGACGGCGCTGAGGGCGACGTCGTACACGGCCATGACATCGT
>DASXBJ010000023.1:0-30986 GCA_036491755.1 Candidatus Dormiibacterota bacterium | reverse complement strand
GCCTGAGCGACCCAGCGAGCTACCCCGGTGGTCGCTTTCTAGCTGGCGGTGACGATCGTGCCGGAGACCTTGTCGTGGATCGCCTGCTTGTTCGGGTCCCACAGCTGCCATAGCCAGCCGATGGCCCCGATGATGCAGATGGTGAAGGCGACTTCCAGGACCCAGACGAAGCCGCGCAGTGCGGCTTTGCCCATGGTCGGGTACTGGCCGGTCTGGATGTCACGCACCTTGAAGCCGAAGGGCATCATGCCGACGGAGGCGCCTTGCGAGCTCCACAGGTAGGCGAAATAAACGACGTCGACGACCAGGTTCACCAGGCCCGCCAGGCTGGTGACCTTCTGGAGGATCACTCCGACGATCCCATTGATGACGATCAGGATGACCACGTCGATCAGGCCGCCGACGATCCGCATTCCCGGGCTGGCGAGGTTGCCGGGAGTCGCCATGGCTCCGCCGCCATATACCGGCGGGCCCATGGGGGGCTGGTAGCCGGGCGGGGGCATCATCGGGGGCCCGCTTGGAGGGGGTGGGGGAGGCGGTGGATTCTGCATGCCTTTGACCTCCTTAAGGTCCGGGTGATGCGCGCGGTTCCCGCACCGGCGCTGTATTCGGGGTTTCGCGTATCATAACGACGCCTCTCAAACTCGAGGTACAGCTATGGCGCGCCAGAATCGCGCTCACGACAGGACTGATTGATTGCAGCTCAAAGCTTCGACCCGGCAGATCAACGGCAAGCGCTCGCGCCAGCTTCACCGCGAGGGCAAGCTGGCGGCCGTCGTTTACGGCCATAACGCCCAGCCGACATCGCTCGTCCTGGATCGGATGGAGTTCCAGAAGGTCTTCATCAAGTCGGGGCGGACGCACCTGGTCGACCTAGTCGTCGACGGCGACCGCACCGAGAAGGTGCTCGTGCGCGAGATTCAGACCCACCCGCGCCGGCTGGGCCCGATCCACGTCGACTTCTACCAGGTCAACCTCGAAGAGAAGATCACGGTCGAGGTTCCGGTCCACCTCACCGGCGAGTCGGCGGCCGTCAAGCGCGGTGACGCCGACATCCTCCAGCCGCTTCACATGCTGCGCGTGGAGTGCCTTCCATCGGACATCCCCGAATCCTTCGAGGTGGACATCACCCCGCTGGAGGAGATCGAGTCCGAGCTTCGTGTCTCCGACGTCAAGCTGCCGAAGGGCGTGACCGTGCTGCTCGACCCCGAAGAGCTCCTGGTCAAGATCGTCGTCAAGCGCGTGATGAAGGTGGAAGAGGAAGTCCCGTCCGCCGAGGCCGCGGTTGGCGCCGAGGGCGAGGCTGCCGAAGGCGAGGGCGAGGGCGCGGAGGAAGCCGCAGAGTCCAAGGAATGACCGCGCCGCCTCTCGGCGGTGAGGTGATACCAGGGCTCCAGAACTCTCAGCTCATCTTCATCGTCGTCGCCGTAGTCGTGTTTCTTGCTTTCGTGATCGGGTCGCGCGTCATCTCCAACTTCGTCGTCCGTGCGCTGGAGCGCCGGCACATGCGAACCGACATGGTGATCATCGGCGGGCGCGTGGCCACCATCATCCTGATCGCGCTCGGTGTGATTGTTGCGGTCGGTCTGGCCTTCCAGAGCCAGAACCTGACGCTGGCGGGCATCCTGCTCGCCACCATCGTCGCCAGCTTTGGCGTCCAGGACCTGCTCAAGGACTACGTGTCCGGTTACTACGTGCTGCTGGAGCGCCACATGCGCGTCGGGGACCGCATCTCCCTCGAGGGCGCGGGTTCGGGCACGGTGCTCGAGGTCAAGCTCCGGGTGACCCTGGTCAAGACCGATTCCGGGGACCTTCTCGTGGTGCCGAACTTGGAGCTCTTCAACAAGCCGGTGACCGTGCACGTGGTGGCGGTGCAGCGAGTCGAAGAAACCAAAGCCGAGGCTAAGTCAGAGCCCCCAGCGTGATCCGGAAGAGCACCTCGAGCTTCTCACCCTCCAGCTGACACTCCTGCGCGAGCAGCTCGCGAATCGTCTGCGACGCGAGCTCGACATGGTTGCCGCTGTTGACCTGCGTTGCGAGCGAGCGCAGATGGTAGGTGTGGTCCGGGTGGGCCTCGGCGTCATTCCCATCAGCCCTGCCGGCGAGCTCCACCTTCACCCTGTCGAGCTGCACGAATTTGGCCCAGCGCGCGACCTCCGCCTCGCCGGTTTCCTGCGCGTCGGAGAGATGAAGGCAGTTCAGTCCGCCGAAGATCCCATACCTCTCACGCAGCGAGCCCGGCCGTGACTGCGCGATGCGCGTCTCGCCCAGGTCGTGGCGCATCCGCTGCAGCGCTTCGCCAGACGCGGTGACGCGCCCGACGAGCAGCGGAAGCGCGGTCATGAAGTCGACCAGCCAGGGAAAGAAGGGGCGGCCCTGGAGGAAGTCGTAATGCTGTTCGATGAGGGATGGCGGTGGTTGGAACCAGTCGAGCGACTCGATCTTCCAGTCGCGCTCGGAAGACAGCCAGCCCCAGATGCCCGCGCGCGGCGCCAGGCGATATGAGGCGTCGGGCTTGAAAATCAGAAGCGCGTCAGACACGAGGTGCAACTCTACTGGCTGTTGTGTTTGTCACGTGGGTTCGGCTGGTAGACCTTCTTGCCCTTGAGCTTGTCGGGCATGTGCACCTGGTCCGCGACACCGCCTTCATAGTCGTGCGCGTAGCGGTATCCGCGGCCGTAACCCATCGACTTCATCAAGCCGGTCGGCGCGTTGCGCAGGTGCATCGGCACCGGCTCGTTGCCGGTCTGTTCGATGAGCTCGCGCGCCGAGCCGTATGAGGTGAGGGCGGAGTTCGACTTGGGCGCGAGCGCCAGGTAGAGCGCAGCCTCGGTCAGCGGCAGCACCGCCTCGGGCATGCCGACGAAATGCGCGGCCTGCTGCGCGGCGATCGCCACCGACAGCGCCTGGGGGTCGGCGAGGCCGACGTCCTCGGCCGCGCTGATCACGAGCCGGCGCGCGACGAACAACGGGTCCTCGCCCGCCTCGAGCATCCTGGCCATCCAGTACACCGCGGCATCGGGGTCGCTGCCGCGCACGCTCTTGATGAGCGCCGAGACGATGTCGTAATGCTGGTCGCCGGCCCGGTCGTAGAGAAGATGCCTTTGCTGCATCGCACGCTCGACCTGGTCGACGCCGATCTCTGCCTCACCGGCCAGCGCCGCGGCCGCCTCGAGGCCGTTCAGCGCCACCCGAGCGTCGCCTCGGGCGGTCTCCAGCAGGCCATCCATCGCCTTCTCATCGATGCGCGCCCCCAGCTCTTTGAGGCCGCGGTCGACGACCTGCTTCAGCTCGTCCCGGTCGAGCTGCTCGAGCCGGAACACGCGGCTGCGCGACAGGAGCGGCGCGATGACCTCGAAAGACGGGTTTTCCGTGGTGGCGCCGATCAGCGTCACGGTCCCGTCCTCGACGTGGGGCAGGATCGCGTCCTGCTGAGCCTTGTTGAAGCGGTGGATCTCGTCGACGAACATGACCGTCCGCATTCCCGCTCGACGGTGGACCCTGGCCTCGGCCACCACCTTGCGCAGGTCGGCGACGCCCGCCGTCACCGCGGACATGGCCACCATGCGGGCGCTCGTCTCGCTCGCCAGAAGGCCGGCCAGGGTGGTCTTTCCGCTGCCGGGCGGACCCCACAGGATGATGCTCGGCAGGTGGCCGGAACGGGTCAGCTGGCGGAGCACTCCCACCACCTTGGACTGGCCCACCAGGTCGTCGAACCGCCTCGGCCGCATCCGGGTGGCCAGGGGTGCGTTCGGCTCGGACCCGGCCGGCATCGGAAACAGCTCACCCTGACCCTGGTCGGCCACCCCTAGATTCTGAACTGAGACCGAACCCGGGGCCGGGTGCCTAGAATGCCGGGCATGGCCACCTGCTGGTACTGCCACACGGACCTGCCCGAAACCTCGCAATACTGCCCAACCTGCGGTCACAGCCAAACCGACCATTCCTCGAGCCCCCTGTTCGGGGTGGTCGATCCGACCACGGGAATCTGGAACTCCAAGTTCGTCAACGCCCTGGTCGGCCAGGAGGCCAACCGCGCGGTTCGGTACCACCGCCCCCTTTCGCTGCTTTTGATCGAGCTCGACCACGCCGAGCACATCCATAAGGAGCTCGAACAGATGCAGATCGACAGCCTGCTGCGTGAGATCGCCGACCGCCTCGGCCAGTCGATCCGCGACACCGACACGCTGGCCTTCCTGGAGGCCGACGGCCCACCTCATTTTGCGATCGTGCTGCCCGAGACCGACGCCCACGGCGCGGCGCTGGCGGCCGACAAGATCCGGCGCTCCATCGCCACGCATGACTTCTCGACCAGCGGAAACTGGAAGCGGATCACCGTCAGCTGCGGCGCCGCCACGATCGAGGCCATTCCGCCGCGAGCCGACGCCGAGGCGGGCGTGATGAACCGGCGAGAGTACTCCGGCAACCTGCTCCAGGAGGCTTACCAGGCGCTCGAAGCGGGCCGTTCCTCCGGCACCAATCGGACCTCGGTCGGCGCGTACCGGACCTGACCCAGCTCTTCCTGATCCGACACGCGGACGTGGAGAACCCGAACCGGGTCCTCTACGGGCACCTCGACGGCTTCAACCTCAGCGCGCTCGGCCGCGCCCAGGCCGCGGCCATCGGCGAGCGGCTCCGGGCGGCCGGCGTCCATCGCATCGTCCACAGCCCGCTCAACCGAGCGGCGGAGACGGCGCGCATCATCGCGGACAAGCTGAGCACGCCGCCGGAAATGGAAGCGGACGCGAATCTTCGCGAGGCGGAGTTCAGCCGCTATCTGCAAGGCCTGCCGTACTGGCAGATCCCCCTGCTGCGCCCGCTGTGGTTTGTGCACAAGGCCAAGCGCGGTCTGCTTCCCGGCGACGAGACGATCGAGGCGATGGGGGAGCGCGTGCTGGGCGTGGTCCGTCGCGCCACGCGTGAACATCCCGGCGAGACCATCGCCCTGGTAAGCCATGCCGATCCGTTGAATGCCGCCTGGATCGTGCTCGACGGACGTCCGCACAACGAGCGCGAGATGTACCGGCACGGGCTCGACAAGGCCGGGATGCTGAAGGTGGAGATGGACGGCGAGACACCGAAGTCGTGGGAGTACATCCCGCCCCCGCAGGTCGAGAAGCCCGCGAGCGCCGCGGCCTGACCGCCCGTGCCACAAGGCGGTTTTCCAGAAGGTTTCCTGTGGGGTACGGCGAGCGCTGCTCACCAGATCGAAGGGGATAACCGCAACTCCGACTGGTGGAAGTTCGAGCAGGAGCCGGGACGCATCGCCAACGGCGACACGTCGGCGATAGCGTGTGACCACTACCACCGGTATCGCGAGGATTTCGCCCTTCTGAGGGAGCTCAACCAGAATGCCCACCGGTTGTCGATCGAGTGGTCGCGGATCGAGCCCACAGAAGGAGTCTTCGACTCCAAGCAGATCCGCCACTACCGCGACGTGCTCGGCGAGCTGCGCGAGCAGGGCATGCTGCCGATGGTCACCCTGCATCACTTCACCAACCCCCAGTGGTTCGCCGGCAAAGGCGGATGGGCGGCGTCGGGTGCGCCGCGCGCTTTCATGCCATACGTCCACCGAATGGTCGAGGAGCTCGGCGACCTGGTGGGCATCTGGTGCACGATCAACGAGCCCAGCATCTACGCGGGGAACGGCTGGATCACCGGCGACTTTCCACCCGCGCACAAGGGGGACATCGCCGGCGTCTACCGCGTGACGGCCAACATGCGCCGCGCGCACGAGATGGCCTACGTCGCGATCAAGCGCAGGTGGCCTGACTCGCAGGTCGGGCTGTCTCACCACAAGTTCCTGTTCATGCCGGCGAGCGACAGCCCGCTTGACCGTATGGCCGCGAACACCGCGCAGCTGGTGCTTGACCGCTGGCCGGTGGGCGCCGGACGGTTGCGCCGCATCGTCGAGGCGACCAGCGACTACATCGGCATCGCCCACTACTGGGGCCAGTACTGCGCCTTCGATCCTCGCCGGCCGCAGGACCAGTTCATCCGCCGCTTCAACGTGCCCGGCGAACCGGTGACCGACATGGGCTGGAGCGCCAATCCCGCCTGGATGCGGTTGGTCCTGAGCGAGCTCCGCGGCCTCGGCAAGCCCGTTTACATCACCGAGAACGGCCTGGCGAGCAATGACGACGAATGGCGCCAGCGCTACCTCACCGACATCCTGTCCAACGTCCAGCTCGCGATCGAGGACGGCGTCGACGTCCGCGGCTATTTCCACTGGACGAACATGGACAACTTCGAGTGGGCGCGCGGGTATGCGATGCGCTTCGGCCTGATCTCCGTCGACCGGACGACGCTGGAGAGGACGATCAAGCCGAGCGGGCGCCTGTACGCCCGCATCGCGACCGCCAACGGCATCCCCGCATGAGCGGCTAGGCACTCTTTAGACTCAGGCGCGTGACCCGCAGGTCGGCGGCGGTGGGGGGAGGCGCGATCATTCTGGGATCGCTGCTCATGCTCTCGCTGGCGTGGGGCCTGCAGCACGCGGCCCTCGCCAACCCGCCGCTCCTGGGCAAGCCGGCTCCGCATCTCGCGATTCAGACCGCCGCGGGCGAACAGGTGCGCGTCGAGGCGCTTCGCGGCAGGCCGGTCGTGGTGAACTTCTGGGCCTCGTGGTGCGGCCCCTGCGTGCAGGAAGGCGGAGTCCTCTCGAACGCCGCCAGCACGAGGCCGGACGTCGCATTCGTGGGCGCCGACAGCCAGGACACGGCGAGCGGCTTCGCCTCGTATGAGCAGCAGCACCCGCACCCCTATCCAGCGGGTCCGATCGTTGCCGGCACGTACCAGTCCTATGGGGTGGGCGGGCTGCCCGCGACCTTCTTCATCAACCCGCAGGGCCTGGTCGTCGCGTCATTCTCGGGCCCGCTCGACGAGTCGACGCTGAGCCATTACCTCGCCCTGATCGCGTCATGAGCATGTTCCTGAGGTGGGGTCTGCCCGGCCTGGTCGTGTCGGCGTGCGTGGGCTATCTCATCTATTCGGCATCGGGTGGCGCATCGGAGTACTACCTGACCGTCTCCGAGCTGAGCACCCATGCGACCTCGAACGACGTTCGAGTCGCGGGCGTGGTGCAGGACGACGTGCAGAAGAGCGACGGCGGGCTGCGCGTTACGTTCACCGAGAAAGACGCGACGGCGTCGATGCCGGTCGACTACAGCGGAACGTTGCCGGACATCTTCCGGCCCGGCATCACCGTCGTCGCCGAGGGCAGGCTGGGGGCGGATGGCGTGTTCCACGCCACGACGCTGCTGGCGAAGTGCCCGTCGAAGTTCTCGACCACGCCCTACACACAGTGACGTCGTGATACTCGGCTATCTCGGCGCGGGCGCACTCCTCGCGGGACTCGTCATGGGCGGCTTTTCCGCGGTGCTCTCGTTCTGGGCGGGCTGGCGGCAGAACGCCGTGATGGTTCAGGTCGGGCGGCGGGCCTTTTACGCGGCTGCGTGCATGGTCGTGATCGCGGGCGCGCTGCTGGAGATCGCCCTGGTCACCCATGACTTCTCGCTCGCCTACGTCACTGAGCACACCGACCTCTCGACCCCGATGGCGCTGGTCATCGCGGGCTTCTACGGCGGCCAGGAGGGGTCGCTCCTGTACTGGGCTCTGATCCTCGGGCTGCTGGGCAGCGCATCCCTGGTCGCCAGCGCCTCGCTTGGCGATCGGCTGGCCGCCTACGCGGCGGGCGTGCTGGCCTCGATCCTGAGCTTCTTCCTGATCGTCCTGGTCATCGTCGCGAGCCCTTTCGACCTGCTTTCGATCACGCCGCCCGACGGCCTGGGCCTGAACCCGGTGCTGCGCGACGGCGGAATGCTCATCCATCCGCCAGTGGTGCTGGCGGGCTTCGCTTCATTCGCGATCCCGTTCAGCTTCGCGGCTGCCGCGCTGCTCGCCCGGCGCTCGGACGCGGCGTGGATCGCCCACACTCGGCGCTTCGCCCTGGTCGCCTGGAGCCTGCAGAGCGCCGGCCTCGTCCTCGGCATGTGGTGGGCGTACCACGTGCTGGGTTGGGGCGGCTACTGGGGCTGGGACCCGGTCGAGAACGTCGCGCTGATGCCCTGGCTTGCGACCACCGCTTACCTCCACTCGTCGCAGGTGCAGGAGTCGCGGGGGCGGCTGCGCACCTGGAACTTCAGCCTGGTGATCCTCGCGTTCCTGCTCGTGATCTTCGGCACCTTCATCGTGAGGAGCGGGGTTGTGCCGTCGGTGCACACGTTTGCCGTGAGCGCCATCGGTCCGTGGTTCCTGGGATTTCTGTTTGCCTGCATCGTCTTCTCGGCGGCGCTCCTTGCGTTCCGGTCCAATGACGCCGCGGGCAAGGGTCGCGAGGCTGCGCCGGTGATCTCGCGCGAAGGAGCCTTCGTCGCCCAGAACCTGCTGCTGATCGGAGTCGTCGCCGTTGTGATGTGGGGCACGATCCTGCCCCTGGTCTCGGGAATGCTGGGTGCGGAGACTGTGGTCGGAGCGCCGTACTACGAGCGCGCGGCCGCGCCGCTCTTCGCGGCGCTCCTGGCGCTCATGGCCGCTGGTCCGCTGGTGCCCTGGCGCCGGCCGGGCCGGCCGACGCTGCGAGCCCTGCGCTGGCCGGGCGCTGCCGCTGCGGCCACGCTGGTGGTGCTGGTGGCTCTTGGGGTGCGACCTGCGGGCGCTCTCCTCGCCTTTCCGCTGGCCGCCGCCGCCGCGGCCACCAGCCTGAGCGCTTATGGGCGAGCCGTGCTGCGGTCGAGGCGCGACTGGTCGAGTTTGGCGAGCCGCCTGGTCCGCCAACGCCGGCGCTACGGCGCCTACCTCGCCCACATGGGGCTGGTGGTGCTGGCGGTGGGAATCGCCGGCTCGCACCTGTGGCAGCAGGAGAAGGACGTCACGCTGGCGCCGGGCCAGCAGGTCAGCGTCGCGGGCTACACCCTCACGTACACGGGCACGCAGCAGCGCCAGCTGTCCGACCACACAGAGTTCATCGCGGCGATGCGATTCGGCGGCAGCACGATGGAGCCTTCGCGAGCGACGTATGCCGGGCTGGGAGGCCAGTCGCTGACCCACGTCGCCATCTCGACGACCCCGCTGGCCGACCTGTATGTCGTCCTGGCGGGGACAGGCGCTGACGGGTCTGCGTCGTTCCGAGTGTTCGTCAACCCGCTTGTAACCTGGATTTGGACCGGCGGAGGGGTCATCATCCTCGGCGTGCTGCTCGGCAACCTCGGGGAGAGAAGCGCGGCGACAGCGCCCGCGAGACGCCGGGTCCCCGCAGCGGTGCCGGTCCAGGTGATCGGCCGCTGATGGCGATCGTCGTCGCGACCCTCTTGCTCTTCGCCGCCGGGCCGTTCATCCTATGGCCGCTGATCAGGACCCCGGATGAAACCTCTGCACCAGACGGAGATTGAATCGATTTGAGCCTGCTGGTCGCCAATGGGCTGACGCAGTGGTACGGCTCCGAGCCGGCGCTGGAGGGCGTCGACCTGGTCCTGGATTCGGGCGACCACATGGCCGTGCTGGGTGAGAACGGCGCGGGCAAGACGACTCTCTTGCGAATCCTCGCCACCGCGGCGCGGCCGACCTCCGGCCAGCTGGAGATCCTGGGCCTCGATGCGTTTCGCGAGCGCAGGCGGCTGCGCCGCCGTATCGGCTTCGTCACCCACGTCCCAGGCCTGTACCCGGCGCTGACGGCGATCGAGAACCTCGAGTTCTTTTGCGACCTGTACGGCGTGAAGAGGTCAAGGGCCGCCGAAGCCCTGGAGACCGCCGGCATCAAGGAGCACGCCCACCGCGCCACTGCCAAGCTGTCGCGCGGGATGCAGCAGCGGCTCGCCATCGCGCGCTCGATCCTTCACGACCCGCGCCTGCTCGTTCTCGACGAGCCGGATGCCAGCCTCGGTTCTGATGCGGGCGAGCTGCTCATGCGGATCATGGAAGGACGCACCGTGGTGCTCGCCACGCACGACCACGCGCTGGCTGCGCGCCTTTGCCCTCGCTCGATCGTGCTGCGGCATGGCCGTTCGGTGGGCACCGCGACACGGCTGCGCATCGTCAAATGAACCCGCTCAGGGTCGCGTTCGCCGTGGCCCGCAAGGACCTGATGTCGGAGTGGCGGACTCGTGAGATCGTGCCGGCCCTGGCCCAGTTCGTCGTCCTGGCGCTGGTGATCGCCAACTTCGGCTTCCAGGTCGACGCGCGCACCGCGCCGGTCATCGCCCCGGGGGTCCTGTGGATGGCCCTGGTGTTCGCCGGCCTGGTCGCTTTCGGCCGCGCCTTCGCCGCCGAGCGAGAGCAGGCGACCCTGGAGGCCATGTTGATGACCCCGGCCTCGCCCGTCGCGCTGTTCGCCGGCAAGGCGCTGGCGGCCGCGGCGCTGCTTGTCGTCTGCGAGGCCGTGATGCTGCCGGCCCTGGCCCTGATGTTCGGCGCTCCCATCTCGGGCGGAGTGGTCGCGGCCGTGCTTCTCGCGACTGTCGGGATGGCCGCCCTGGGCTGCCTCTTCGCCGCCATGGTGGCGCGCATCAGGGCGCGCGAGCTGCTGCTGCCGCTGCTCACGTTGCCGCTGTGGATCCCGCTGCTCGTGGCGGGCGGCCAGGCGGTCCAGTCGGCGATGGGGCAGGGCGGAAGTTTTGACGAGGGCATCGGCCTCCTCATCGACTTCGACATACTCTTCGTGGTGCTCACATCATTGGCTGCGCGGTTCGTCCTCGATGAATAGGCACGAGATGGCCGCGCTCGGCGCGGTCGCTCTGATGCTGGTCGCGGCCGCCGCGATCTTCTTCTACGCGCCGACGGACGCCCTGCAGGGGCCTGTGCAGCGCATCTTCTACCTGCACGTGAGCGCGGCGATCGCTGCGTTCGCAAGCTTTGCGGTGGTGCTCGCCGGCAGCGTCGTCTACCTGTGGCGCGACAGCAACGCCGCGGATCGCTGGGCACGCGCTGCGGCTCTTGTCGGCGTTGTGTTCACCACGGTCACCCTTGTGATGGGGAGCCTGTGGGCCAAGCCGACGTGGGGGGTGTTCTGGACGTGGGACGCGCGGCTCACCTCGACGCTGGTCCTGTGGATCATCTACGCGGGATACCTGCTCGTGCGCCGGCTCGCCGAGCCGGGGCGGCAGGCCGCACGCTTCGCCGCGATCGTTGGCATTTTCGGGTTCGTCGACGTGCCGGTCGTTTATTACAGCGTCACCTGGTGGCGGACGCAGCACCCGGGCCCGATCGTCGCCACCGACGCCCTGCCCGGCCAGATGCTTGCGACCTTCCTGTTCACGATGGCCTGCACGCTCGTGCTCGCCGCGACCATGATCGCGATCCGCTACCGCATCGAGACGCTGCAGGATGCCGCCGAGCGATCGCAC
Organism: Candidatus Dormiibacterota bacterium; assembly: GCA_036491755.1. Classification (GTDB taxonomy): domain Bacteria; phylum Chloroflexota; class Dormibacteria; order Dormibacterales; family Dormibacteraceae; genus DASXBJ01. The sequence continues at coordinate 19,647 of DASXBJ010000023.1, read as the reverse complement.
GTCCCGGCCAAGGTGGTCAGCGCTCGGCCTGAGCTGGGGCCGGAGGTGGCGCAGTGAACGTCCAGCCGGCGTCCGACTTTCCGTCGATCGCCTACCTGGTCCTGGCGTATGCGTTCGGGACTGTGGTGCTGGGGGCGTTCCTCGTCTGGTCGCTGCGCCGCCTGCGCGATCTCGATCGCGGCGACAGCTAGCCGCCGGCCAGCGCCTCCCTGAGCCTGGGGGCCAGGCCGGCCACGATGCGCTCGGTCAGCCCCCACACCACGCTTTCCTCGTGGGCCAGGTAGCGGTAGCGCCAGGGCCCGGTCGACTCGAGCCAGGCGGTGTCGTCGAGGAGTCGGGCGAGGGGAATCGCCAGGACCCCTTCGAGCTCGCGCTCGTCGTGCACGAATTCCGGCACCGGGTCGGGCAGGTGGGCGACGAAAGGCACGACCGAGAAGTTGGAGACGGCGGCATAGATCGGCTCGCCGGCCCCGAGGGGGACCAGCCGCCCGGCAGGGACGCCGATCTCCTCTCGCACCTCCCGCTCCGCCGCTTGCCACGCCGACTCGCCGGCCTGCACGCCACCCCCGGGCAGCGCGACCTGGCCTGGATGGTCTCGCAGGTCGGCCCGGCGCCTGACGAATGGCACCCACCATTCCGCCGATTCCCCCCGCTCCTTGCGGAAGAGGATGAACGTGACGGCGGCCCGCCGGGCGCCGGGCCGGAACTCGCCCCAGGCGTCGATCGGGTTGAACAAACGTTCGAGGCGAGCCAGGAATTCGGTCAAGTGATCTCCGGGAGCCGGTAAGCTAGGAAAGGTAGCTGAGCATGATCGATCGAACGAGCGGCCGAATCGAGAAGCAGGAGTCAGCCCTCCGGCGCCAGAACCGGCGCCGGTACGCGTTCCAGCGCATGCTCGAGGCCACAGACCGGGTGCTGTGGCGGCTCGAGGAGATGAACCGAGACGGGGTGAAGACCGTGCCGGTGGGTGTCCGCGCTGAGATCCGCGAGCTCGCCGAGAACATGCCGAGCCACGTGCGAGAGGCACTGCGCGACACCGGGCACGTACAGGACACTCTGGACAGTCTGTTCGAAGTCCAGGAGCGGCTGTTCAGATGGCGGTTCCCTGACTGGCAGGACATCGAACCCGACCTGGAGCCCCACGGCGCAACGGGCGCTTACGAAGACGCCGGCTGAGACTCGCCCCTAAGCGGAGGCGATGGTCAGCAGCAGGTCGGTCGCGTAGGCGGTCAGGAACCCCGCCAGCAGGCCCCAGCCGAAGGTCGTCGGCGTGCTGATCTTGCGGCCGAGATTGAACAGCTCGTTCAGCACGTACAGGAGCGCGCCCGCGGCGACCGCCAGGAACGCGACCGAGAAGTAGGTAGAGCTTGCGAGGTAGCCGATCCACGTGCCCAGAAACGTGGGGCCCCCGCCGATGAGGCCGGCCACGCCGAGGAACCGCCACGAGACCGGCTTGGTCTCGGTGGTCATGGGCGCGGCGATGCCGAAGCCCTCCGTGATGTTGTGGAGCGCGAAGCCGACGGCCAGCACGCCGGTGAATGCGATCGCACCGACGTGGGCGGACTCGCCGATGGCCAGACCCTCCGAAAGGTTGTGCAGTCCAAGCCCGGTGGCGATGGCGAGCGACAGGGACCGGGCGCTGGGGGTGGCGGTGCTGTGCCTCAGGTGGCCGAAGAGCGTGCGGTTGAAGTACACCAGGCCCAGCAGGCCGGCTCCCACGCCGATGGCGAAGATCACGGCCGTGGCGGCGAACGCGCCGTGGTTGCCCTGCTCGAGGTCCGCGGTGACCGGCCCGCCGGCGTGCGAGAGGATGTCCCAGAGCAAAAAGACCAGGATGCCGGTGGCAAATGCGTTCAGGAAGCCCTGCAGAGCCTTGGGCAATCCCCGGATACGGGCCACGGGCAGGCCGAGGAACACGGTCGCGCCCGCGATCGCGCCCAGTGCTATGGCCGCGCCTTGGCTCATAGTTGTCTCCCGGTGTTAGTACGTACAAAAGATGGAATTAGATAAGTCTAACGACGGTCACCGAGAGCCTTCCGAGGTGGTGTCGCGCTACCTGGAGGCCATCTATTACATGTGGTCCGAGGGCGAGCCCCTGCGGAGCGCCCGGCTGGCCGACTGGCTGGGCGTCAGCCGGCCCACGGTCGCGGTGGCGCTGCACCGCATGACCCGGGACGGGCTGGTCCGGATGAACAGGCAGAAGGAGATCGAGCTCACGCCGGCGGGCTTCCGCGCGTCGGAGTCGATCGTGAGGAGGCACCGGATCATGGAGCGCTGGCTGACGGACGCGCTGGGCCTGGACTGGGTCACGGCCGACGCCGAGGCAGCGCGCCTCGAGCATGCGGTGTCCGGGGTCGTCGAGGAGCGCCTGTACGAGGTCCTCGGGCGTCCGGCCACCTGCCCGCACGGCAACCCGATCCCCGGCCACTCCGAGGCCGTGGCCAACGAGGCCAGGCTGTCGTCCCTGGGCGTCGGCGCGCGCGCCAGCTTGACCAGGGTGTCCGAGGTGGCCGAACGCGAGGCGCCGAGGCTGCTCGCCTACCTGCACGAACGAGATCTCGTGCCCGGGCGCGAGATCGACGTGCTGGAGGTCGACGACGTGGCGCGGACGCTCACCGTCAAGGCCGGCAGCCGCGCCGTGACGCTGAGCCACGAGACGGCGGCCAAGCTGTGGGCGGTGCCCTCGCCCTAGGCGGGTTGCTGCTGCAGCGGCTGGGCCTCCCCGCAGAACGCGCAGCGCCGCGCGCCGAGGGGGATCTCGCTCAGGCACTCCGAGCACTTCTTGGTCGTCGGGTCCGCGGGCGGCTCCTTGTGGGAGCGGGCGACCAGGGCGGTGAAGGGGATCACCACGAAGAAATAGATGACCGCCGCGACGATGAGGAACGCGATCAATGCGTTGATGAACTCGCCGTACAGGAACTTGCTGTTGTTGACCGTGAAATAGAGGCTTGCGAAATCGGGCTTGCCTCCGAGCGCCGCGATGAGCGGCGTCACCAGGTCTTTGACGAAAGCCGTGACGACCGCGCCGAACGCGATGCCGATCACGACACCGATGGCCAGGTCCACGACGTTGCCCCGCAGCAGGAATGCTTTGAAACCGCGCACTCGAACCTTCTCCTTATTTACGCCCGCGGTACCGACAGGACGACCTTGCCGAACTGCTCCGCGGCGTCGAGCCGCGTCAAAGCGGCCTGCACTTGGTCTAACGGATAGATGCTGTCAACCACCGGCCGCATCCCAGCGTCGATCGCGCTGAGCACCGACTCGAACTCGCTCGCGTTGCCCATTGTCGATCCAAGCAGGTCGGCGTGGCGGAAGAAAAGCCGCGGCATCGTGATCTCCGCCTTGACGCCGGAGGTCGACCCGCAGGTCACGATCCTGCCGCCCATGGCCAGCGAGCGCAACGACTCGTCCAGCGTCGCCGGCCCGACGTGCTCGAACACGACATCGACGCCGTCGCCGGTCGCGGCGCGCACCTCTTTGCTGAAGCCGCTCGAGTCGAACGTGGCTTCGGCGCCCAGCTCGGCCGCCCGGCGGCGCTTTTCCTCCGACCGGCTCGTGGCGAAAACGCGCGCGCCCAGGTGCTTGGCGATGCGGATGGCGGCCACGGCGACACCTGCCCCGGCGCCGACGACCAGGACCGTCTCGCCGGCGCGCAGGCGGGCTCGGGTGGTGAGCATCCGCCAGGCGGTCAGGAACGTAAGCGGGAACGCAGCGGCCTCCTCCCACGAAAGCCCGGCCGGCTTGCGAAAGATGTTGCGCGAGTCGATGTGGAACAGCTCGCACGCTGTGCCGTCGGCGTGCTCGCCCAGGACGCCGAACTGCGCGCACCTCACGTTCTCGCCGGCGAGACACCACCTGCATTCCCAGCAGCAGAGGGTGGGGAAGATGACGACCTCATCGCCCGCGTGCCAGGCCGGGTCGGTGGAGGCGTGCACCACGCCCGCACCGTCCGCCGCGATGACTCGGGGCGGGGTGACCCGCTGGGCGCCGTGCGCCATCCAGAGATCGAGGTGGTTGATCGAGGCGGCGCGGATGGAAACCGCCACGGTGCCCGCCGCCGGCTCGGTCGTGGGGCGAGTCCGTATCCTGACCCCTGCCGGGCCGATCGGCTCCTCGTATACAGCGGACGTGCCCTGGCTCGAAATGCGGCTTTGCGGTGTCGCTCCAGGGGCCATTTGCGAAACTTAACCAAAACCGCGACGGGTCGTATGAGACGCAACCTAAGCTGTGCATTCTCCGTTGCAAGGGCCATGCGGGTAGTAGTACTGATCATCACCCTCCTCTCTCTGCTGCTGTACGGCGTGCCCGTGCAGGCCTCCGGCGCGCTTCCGCCCGGTGAGAAGCAGGGCAAGTACTACCGCTGGAGCTACCCCAGCCAGGTCGCCTACGGGCCGATCGAGGACGGCCAGGGCAACACCGGGGCCGCCGCGGCGCCCGGCGCCTTCTTGACGCTGCCCTTCATGGGGCCGCACTACATCACCTCCATCTTCGACCACTGCGGCCCGAACTACGGGACCCACGGCAGTGTCTGCCGCTACGACGGCACGGTCGCGTCGGCTTCGGTGGGCGGTCCCGACCCCGGATTCAGCTCGGGATTCGCGCAGACCCCCGGCCGGCAGGACTACCTGTACTACGAAGGGCACGACGGTTATGACTACGGCCTGTATTACGAGCCCGTCGCGGCCGCGGCCGGCGGGACGGTGATGCTCGCGAACTGGGCGGTGCCGAGCTGCCACACCTGCTTGAGCGGGCTGACAGTGGAGATCAACCACGGCAACGGCCTGCTGACGTACTACGGCCACCTCTCGAAGATCAACGTGAGCAAAGGGCAGTACGTGGCGCGCGGGCAGGTCATCGGTATCTCGGGCATGACCGGCACGGCGACCGGGCCGCACCTGCACTTCGGCGTGTACTACGTCAACGGAAGAGGCCCCGTCGACCCGTACGGCTGGACGGCCTCGACTCCCGATCCCTACTCGAGAGACCTCGGCGACCTCTGGCTCAGCGGCTCCCCTCGATTCGCCGGCATCGCCCTGCCGCAGGTGAGCGTCGCCGCCGCGGCCGAGATCGACAACCCGACAGCGATCGATGTCTCGTGGTCGAGCCCAGGCGGCGCGAACCTGTACGCGGTGTACTGGGTGGATCCCTCGGGCGCGATGCGGGCCATCAGCACCGACACCACGAAGACCTCGGTGGTCTTCCATGGCGGACACGGGGTGAGCTACTGGTTCTGGGTGACGGCGAAGACGGATCTCGGCTGGACGGATGCCAGCGGGTCGCCGGTGGTGGCGATTCCGCACGTGAGCCACGGAACTCAGGTCTAGAGGTTCGACAGCACCGGTTCCCTAGAATCAGACGGTCTTGATCGCCGACGCCCTGAAAGGCAAGACCATCCTGGTCACCGGCAGCACGGGCTTCCTGGGCAAGTCGATCGTCGAGAAATGCTTGCGCTCGATCCCGGATGTCGCGCGCATCAACCTGGCGATCCGCTCCAGCGCTCGCCGGCCGGCCGCGGAGCGGCTCGAGCGCGAGGTGCTCGCCAGCCCGGCGTTCAAGCGGCTGAAGGAGGAGCTCGGCGAGGAGGCGTTTGCCAAGCTGGTCAAGGCGAAGCTGGCGGTGGTCGAGATCGACCTCGGCCGCGACGGCCTGGGGTTGAGCGACGAAGGCCGAGCGCGGCTGCGCGAATGCGAGATCGTCATCCACTCCGCCGCGGCGGTGGAGTTCGACAACCCGGCGGATCTGTCTGCACAGACCAACCTGCTCGGCGCGGCGCGGATGGTCGAGGCGCTGAAGGAGGCGCAGGCGCGACCGCACCTGGTTCACGTTTCGACCGCGTATGTGGGCGGCATGCTGCGAGGGCTGGTGCGGGAGGAGGCGCCGCTCGACCCTGGACTGAACTGGCGGCACGAGGCGGCGGTGCTCGCCAACCTGCGCGGACCTGTCGAAGAGGAGTCGCGGCGCCCCGAGGTGCTGAACAAGCTGCGCCGCGAGGCGGAGTCGCGCATGGGCCCGGCCGGCACGCCGTCGGTGGCTCGCGCGACCGAGCGCCTGCGCGACCGATGGGTCAAGGATCGCCTGGTCGAGCGCGGTCGCGTGCATGCCAACGCGATGGGGTTCTCCGACATCTACTCCTTCACCAAGGCCATGGCCGAGCATGCGGTGGTCGAGCTGCATGGCGACATCCCGCTGTCGATCGTCCGGCCCTCGATCATCGAGAGCGCGCTGGAAGAGCCCTTTCCGGGCTGGCTCGAGGGCTTCCGGATGGCGGAGCCGCTGATCCTCGCCTTCGGCCGCGGCGTCCTGCGCGACTTCTCGGGCCTGCCTGACTCCCTGCTGGACATCATTCCCGCCGATTTCGTCGTCAACACGGTGCTGGCGGTGGCCGCCAACCCCCCGCCCGATGCGTCGCCTCGCGTGTATCACGCGGCTTCTGGGACCCGCAATCCGCTGCGCTTCCGGACCATGACCGACGAGGCCGCCCGGTACTTCGCCAAGAACCCGCTGCGCGACCGCTACGGCCAGGCGATCGGGACGCCGAAGTGGACGTATCCGACGCGCGGAGAGCTGGCCACGCGGGCGAAGACCGCGTTGCGCTTCACCGAGGCCGCGCAGTGGATCATCGAAAGGCTGCCTCTGGGCGCCAGCGTCGCCTCGCTGTCGGATGACCTGAACGCCGAGCGTGAGCGTCTCGAACGCGGGGTGAACCTGATCCAGCTTTATGGCGTCTACACCGAGGTCGACTGCATCTTCGACACGCGGCACGTGACCGAGATCTGGGATCGCGTGCCGGAGGCCGAGCGCAAGACTTTTCCCTTCGACCCAGCGCTTTACGACTGGGAGCATTACTTCCAGGACGTGCACTTCCCGACCGTTGTGCGCATGTCGCGAGCGGAGACCGTCGCCCGCAAGGGCAAGCAGCCCACCGGGTCGACCGCGATCAAACCAGAGTCGAGCTCGGTGCGCGCGGCCATCGATCGGCGCAAGGGCCGGTCCGACGTGCTCGCGGTGTTCGATGTCGACGGCACCCTGGTCGAGACCAATGTCGTGGAGTACTTCCTGTGGATGCGGCTGCGCGCGCAGCCTGTCGACGAGTGGCCGTCGTTCATGGCGCAGATGCTCCGCGAGGCGCCGCGCTGGCTGTACCTGGAGCGCCGTTCGCGAGCAGAGTTTCAGCGCAGCTTCTACCGCGAGTACGACGGGCTCGACTACAGCGTGATGAAAGAGCTTGGGCGCGAGGCGCTCGACGCGGTGACCCTGCGGCGGATCTACCCCGATGGAATGCGGCGGATCCGCGAGCACAAGCGGGCCGGCCACAGGGTCCTGCTGCTGACCGGAGCGCTGGACGTCGTCGTGGAGCCGCTCGCGGAGCTGCTGGACGTCGAGGTCGACTGCGCCCACCTGCTGGTCAAGGATGGGCGGCTGACGGGCGACCTGCAGGCGCCGCCGCCGGCGGGTGAGGCGCGGGGGACGCTGCTCGAGGAGTACGCCGCGCGCAACGGGATCGTCCTGGCCGAGAGCTTCGCGTATGCGGACTCACTTTCCGACCTGGGCATGATGGAGCTCGTCGGCACGCCGGTTGCGGTCAACCCGGACGCCCGCCTCTCGCAGGTGGCGGGCCAGCGTGGCTGGCGCATCGAGCGGTGGCGGATGGCGCCCGGCAACTGGCGGCTGCCGATGCCCGACCCGCGCTCGCCCGAGTACAGGGAGGCGGTGCGACGCTAGCCCTCCAGTTCGTCAGATCCATCCCCGCCTTCGCCATCGTCAAGGCTGCCGGCGGCCGGCCGGAGGTGGCCACCAGCGCACTTTCGATGCTGAAGCTGGGCGATGTGTCGGAACCCGCGCTCCCGCGTCCCGACTGGGTGCGCGTGATGCCGACCTTGAGCGGGATATGCGGCTCGGACCTGGCCGCGATCGGCGGGCACGCCTCCCTCTATCTCGACCCGCTGACCAGCTATCCGTTCGTGCCCGGCCATGAGGTTGTGGGGACGCTGGACGATGGGTCGCGCGTCGTGGTGGAGCCCGCGTTGGGCTGCAAGGTGCGCGGCATCGAGCCGCCGTGCCCGCGCTGCGCGGAGGGTAGGCCGGGTCTTTGCTACAACGTGACCGAGGGACCCATCGAGGTGGGGCTGCAGACCGGTTACTGCGCCGGCACGGGCGGGGGTTGGGGCGAGGTGCTGGTCGCGCACCCGAGCCAGCTGCACGCCTTGCCGGAGACCCTGAGCGACGAGGCGGCTGTGCTCATCGAGCCGCTGGCCTGCTGCGTGCACGCCGCGCTGCGGGGCGGCGCGACGAAGGACGACATCGTGGTGGTGGCCGGGGCGGGGACGATCGGACTGCTGACCATCGCCGCGATCAGGCAGTTCACCCCGCCGAAGCGTCTGATCGCGATCGCCAAGCACCCGACGCAGCGGGACCTGGCGCGCAAGCTCGGCGCCGACCAGGTGGTCGGGCCCGCGGATGTCTTTCAACGTGTGCGATTCGCCACCGCGGCGCGGCGGCTGGAGGGCATGAACCGGTCGCTGCTGCTGGGCGGCGCGGACATCACGTTCGAGTGCGTGGGCAGCGCGGACAGCCTCAATGACGCAGTGCGGTTCACGCGCGAAGGGGGCAAGGTCGTCGCGGTCGGAATGCCGGGCGAGGAGAAGGTGGACTGGGCGCCAATCTGGCAGCGCGAGCTGACCGTGATGGGCGCCTACGCGTATGGCGCGGAGCCTGCGCGCGATGGCAAGCGAACGTTCGAGCTGGCGCTCGAGGCCGCGCCTGAGCTGCATCTCGAGGCGATGACGGGACCGTTTTTCGGACTGGGCGAGTACCGCGACGCGATCGCTTACGCGATGAGCGCCGGACGCCTCGGAGCCGTGAAGGTCGCATTCGATCTGCGAGGATTGAGGGCCTGATGGGCCGGCCAGGTGCGGTAATCGAGGTCGATCGCAACACTCCGCCGGTGCTTTTCCACTTCGGCGAGGGGATCCGGCTCGAGAAGCTGCCGATGGGTTCGCGGATCATCTACCCGCCAGATCCGCTGGATCCAATCGCGCATCCGGCTCGGGCGATCAAGCGCGCACTGGCCAAGCCGCTGGAGGACGATCCGCTGAAGTCGCTGCTGCGCCGCGGGATGAAGTTGACGATCGCCTTCGACGACCTGTCGCTGCCGCTGCCGCCCATGGCGGCGCCCGACGTGCGGCAGCTGGTCATGGAAGAGGTGATCGACATGGCCGCGGAGGCCGGGATCGACGACCTTCACATCATCGCGGCGCTCGGTTTGCACCGGCGGATGACCGATGACGAGCTGCGGCACATCGTCGGCGACCGCATCTTCAGCACCTTCTGGCCGGACCGCCTGTACCAGCACGACGGGGAGGACCCCGAGAACAACGTGTACATCGGCAAGACGGCCGAGGGCGAGGACGTGACGCTGCACAAGCGCGCTGCGGAGTCGGACCTGGTCATATACGTGAACCTCACTCTGGTGCCGATGGACGGCGGGCACAAGTCGATGGCGACGGGCCTGGCCTCATATCGCGGCATCCGCGCGCACCACAACGTCAAGACATTGCTCGGCTCGAAGTCCTATATGAACCCTCCCGACTCGGCCCTGCACCACTCGTGCATCAGGCAGGGGCAGCTGATCGAGGACACGGTGCGCGTGTTCCACATCGAGACCACGGTCAACAACCACGCCTTTCCCGCGATCGCGAACTTCATGCAGAAGCGCGAGACGGACTGGACGGCGCAGGACCAGGCGATGTTCCTCGGCATGAAGCAGATGACGGACCTGGCGCCGCCGGCGTTCAAGCGCAGCGTGTTCCACGCGATGAGGGCGCCCTACGGCCTGACCTCGGTTCATGCGGGGCAGGTCGATGCGGTGCACGACAAGACCCTGGAGGCGGTTCGGGCGCAGCTCAGCGTGCGCGTCGAGGGCCAGACCGACATCGTCACGATCGGAGTTCCGTACCTGGGCCCGTACAACGTCAACTCGCCGATGAACCCCGTCCTGGTCGTGTGCATGGGTATCGGCTACCTCTTCAACTTCTATCGCAACAAGCCTGTGCTGCGCAAGGGCGGAGTGCTCATCCTCACGCACCCGTGCCGGTACGAGTTCGATGCGGTGCAGCATCCGAGCTACATCGACTTCTATGACGAGGTGCTGGCCGACACGACGGATCCATTCGAGATCGAGAAGAAATACGAGCTGCGGTTTGCCGAGGACCCGTGGTTCCGGCAGCTGTACCGCAAGTCGCACGCCTACCACGGCGCGCATCCTTTTTATGCGTGGTACTGGGCGGCTCACGCCATGGACCACGCGGGCGACATCATCATCGTGGGCGGCGACCGCGACGTCGTGCATCGCCTGGGCTTCAAGTGTGCGACCACGCTCGAGGACGCGTTCGAGATGGCCGAGCAGACCGTGGGCCGCTACCCCAGCGTGACGCACCTGCGGATGCCGCCGATCCTGCTGGCCGACGTCGAGGCGTGACCTGGTTTTCCGGCGACGGCGGCGTCGTCGGCCTGGCCGGGAGGGTCCGGGCGGCTGCGCAGGACGTCTCCGACGTGCGCCGCGCGTGGCACTGGGACACGCCGCGCCCGCATAGCTGGCCCGAGCGTCATGCGGTGGTGCCGGCGCCACCCCACGACCTGGGATGGGCCCGCCAGGAACCGGTCCGCACGCTCCGCTACCTGATCCAGCACGGCCTTCTGCTCCCCTTCACCGAGGTGATGGCGCATCCGAAGGTCGAGGGGCGCGAGTGGGTGCGGGAGCTCGAGCGGCCGGTCATTTTCGCGGCCAACCATTCCAGCCACGCCGACACCTCGCTGATCCTGCACGCGCTGACCGACCGCGCTCGCGATCGCACCGTGGTCGCGGCCGCGGCCGACTACTGGTTCAAGCGGCCCCTGCTGGGCAACCTGGTCAGCCTGTTCCTCAACACCTTTCCGTTCTCGCGCACCGGCGGCGCTCAGGCCCAGCTGCACAGCTCGAGCCAGCTGCTGAAGTCGGGCTGGAACCTGGTTTTGTTCCCCGAGGGCAGCCGTTCGCCCGACGGCCGCATCCAGGAGTTCAAGCCGGGCGTCGGCCACCTCGCGAACGAGACCGGCACCCCGGTCGTGCCCGTCCACATCCGCGGCGCCTACCAGATCATGCCGAAGGGCCAGCAGCTGCCGCTCCCCGGCCCGGCCCGCGTTCGCATCGGCAAGCCGATGTCGCCCGAGCCAAAGGAGGGTTCGCGCGAGTTCACGTCGCGGGTCGAGAAGGCTGTGCGAGCCCTGGCGGCCGAGACGATCCAGCCCGAGGTGCAGGGAACCTGGATCGAACGCTGGCGCGCGGGCAAGCCGCGCGAGCCGAAATACGGGGACTAGGTGACCGGCTCGACTCTGAAGACCGGATGGTCGGGGGCGATCCGGCGCAGCTCCTCGTCCGACGAATCGGCGCCGACGCCCTGGAAGAACATCCCGACCTCGAAGCTCCAACGCCTCAGGTAATCGCGCAGGATCGGGATCTTCGCGTCATCAGGCACCTCCACCGCCCTGAACGGCTCGCACCTCTGACCGAGGCACAGCTCGCCGCCGCCCGCGAGGCGGATGTTGCGGACCCATTGGGTCAGGCCTCGCGGCGCGACCAGATAACGCTTTCCCTCGTAGGTCAAAAGGTTGACCGGGTGGCTGCGCCACTCGCCGGACTTGCGCCCGCGCACCCTCAGGACTCGCGAGCCCCAGACGCTGACGCCAGCGCGGGTCAGCAACGCGACCGCCGGGTTGAAAACATACTGGGTGAACCAGTCGGGTTTTCGGTAATACGGCATCTCGACGTACGATACCGGGGCCGATGACCTACTCGATAGTGGCGCGCGATCAGCAGACCGGAGAGTTCGGCATCGCCGTGCAATCGCACTACTTCCAGGTCGGGCCTGTCGTGCCCTGGGCGCGCTCTGGCGTCGGAGCGGTGGCCACGCAATCGCAGGTCAACGTGAGCTTCGGCCCGCTCGGAGTGGACCTGATGCAGGCCGGCTACAGCGCCGAGCAAACCCTCAAGGCCCTGCTCGCGGGCGACCCCGGCGCGGAGAACCGGCAGGTCGCGATCGTCGACGCGGCCGGCGGCGTCGCCGCGCACACCGGCGCGAAGTGCATACCCGCGGCCGGCCACCGGATCGGCGACGGCTTCAGCTGCCAGGCCAACCTGATGGAGAAGGACACCGTGTGGGACGCGATGGCCGCCGCTTACACCTCGACCCGCGCTCCGCTCGCGGAGCGCATGATGGCCGCCCTCGAGGCGGCGGAGGCGGAGGGCGGCGACATCCGCGGCAAGCAGTCCGCGGCGATGCTGGTCGTGTCCGGAAAATCGAGTGGCCGCTCCTGGGAGGATCGGGTCATCGACCTGCGGGTCGAGGACGCGGCCGAACCGCTCCCCGAGCTGCGCCGCCTGCTGCGCATCAAACGCGCGTACATGACCGAGGCCGACGCGGACCGCCTGGGTGAGGCCGGCGACAAGGAGGCCGCCGAGCGCAAGAGAGCCGAAGGATTGCGTCTCGCCCCCGAGATGGTCGAGCTCAAGTTCTGGGCCGGCCTCGGGATGGCCGAAGGAGGCGACCTCGACGGCGGATGCGCGCTGATGATGGAGGCGGTCCACAAGGATCAGCGGTGGCTGGAGACCTTGAATCGGCTCGTCGTGGTGGACCGCCTGTCCGCTGCAACAGCGCGCTCGATCCAGGCGCGCCTCGCGGCGAGCGCCGGTCGCCTCTAGACTTCACGAGTCTTGGGAAAGTTCAAGAGTCAGCGCAGAGGTCCGCGGCGGCCGCCCAAAGCCAAAGCGGAGAAGGACGACGGCGGCCAGAAAGAAGCCGCGGTCGTGATGGACGCCGTGGTCGCCCAGGCTCTGCCAAACGCGATGTTCGAGGTCGAGATCGAAGGTGGCCACAAGCTCATCGCCTACGCGGCGGGCAGGATGCGCCGTTACTTCATCAGAATAACGCCAGGTGACCGCATCCGCGTCGAGCTCTCGCCCTACGACCTGACCCGCGGGCGCATCGTCTACCGCTACCGCGAGTAAGTCACCAACCCCGATGGCGGGCCTCATCGAAGCCCTCAGCTCGGCGCGCGTCTTCGACCTCGAGCAGTTGCGTTATGCGGGCGCGCCATCCCACCCCGCCCACCTGCCCGGCTTCAACTATTTCCTGCATCGCCATCACGCACGTGGAGCGCCCGAACCTCGCACCGGCGCCTCAGGCGTCGTGGTGATGCCCGAGCATTCCGGCACGCACATCGATGCGCTCTCCCACCAGGCCGAGAACCTGACGCTGCACGGCGGCATCCACGTCGACGAGGGGATCCAGACCTCCACCGGCTTCAAGGTGCTCGGCGTGGAGACGATGGCTCCGCTGCTCGGGCGCGGAGTGCTGCTGGACGTGGCTGCCGAGCGCAAGCTGACCCCCGAGTACTCGATCAGCGCCGACGACCTGGAGCGGGCCGCGAGCCGAGCCCACGTGGAGGTGCGCGAGGGTGACGTGGCGCTCGTGCGCACCGGCTGGGGCGCGCTCTGGTCGGACCCCGAGGAATACCTGCGGGCGCCGGGCGTCAGCGCCGCAGGCTCGAGGTGGCTCATCGCCAGGAAGGTGATGGCGGTGGGCGCGGACAACCTCGCGTGGGACCTGATGGGGCAGATGGACCCGGAGCTGGGCGTCACGCTGCCCGGCCACGTATTGCTCCTGGTTCGCGCCGGAATTCCCATCATCGAGAACCTCAATCTCGAGGAGCTGGCGGGCGCGGGCGTGCATGAGTTCGCGTTCGTGTGCCTGCCGCTGAAGATGCGCGGCGCCACGGGGTCGCCTGTCCGGCCGATCGCGATCGCCTGAGCCCCCGCTCAGGCGGTGGGGGTGTCTCTAGCGGCGCCCGGCGGTCTGGAAGCAGTCCAGGCAGTACACCGGACGAGCTCCCGTCGGGACAAAAGGCACCTGGGTCTGCTTCCCGCAGTTGGAGCAGATCACGTCGTGCATCACCCGCGCGCGCCCGTTGCCATTGCCGGTGCCACCCTCGGAGGTGCGCCGCGTCGCCCGGCATTCCGGGCACCGCCGCGGCTCGTTCTGGAGCCCTCGAGACTGGTAGAACTCCTGCTCGCCGGACGTAAAGAGAAACTCGCGCCCGCAGTCACGACACGTCAAGGTCCGATCCACGAAACTCACCGTCTGGCCTCCCTCAAATCCCGCTCAGAGGTCCGGACGATTCCGACCGGATCTACCTCTCCAGCGTTGCGGTGGCGATTTTAACTCGGTTGGCGTGAATTTGGGCAACGCGGATTCTGGACGGCGGTCAGGCGCTGACCGCCTCCTGCTCCCGCACCTCGTCGAGCTCGACGGGCGGTCCCTCGCCGAGACCGGAGCTCTTGGGCGCCGACTGCAGCGAAACCTCACGCAGGAAGACCGTCGAGACCAGCGCCACGATCAGCACCAGGCCGGCAAAGATGTAGATGTCGTGCAGCGTGTCCGACAGCGCGAGGCGGATCGCGTGGACGAACGCGGGGGGCAGCTTGGCGATCAGGACCGGATCGAGGATCGAGTTGGCGCTGGTGCCCTTCGGCAGGTTGGCGGCCACCTGCGGAGGCAGGTGAAGGTCGGTCACCCTCGTCTTCAGGTAGTCGGGCAGCCGGTTCGCGAGCACGGCGCCCAGGATCGAGCTGCCGACGGTGCCGCCGAGGTTGCGCCAGAACTGGATCTGGCTCGAGGCGACGCCGAGGTACTGGCGCGGCAGGGCCACCTGCACGGCGGTGAGGTAAAGCGGGAAGGTGACGCCGATGCCGAGGCCGACCACGATCAGGTCCAGCACGACGCGCCACTCCGGGCTCGCCGGGGTGATCTGCGAGAGCATCCACATGCCGACGATCATCACGACCACGCCGATCGTGCCGAGGAAGCGGTAGTACTTGATCCGCCGCATCAGGAAACCCGTCAGCGTGCTGGCGGCGATGAGGCCGAACATCATCGGGGTGATGAGGGCGCCCGAGTTGGTGGCGCTGATCCCGAGCACGCCCTGGAAGACCAGCGGCGTGAAGAGGATGGAGCCGAACATGCCGAACGCGGTCAAAAATCCGACCACCATGCTCACCGTGAACGTGGGGTTCTTGAACAGCTCGAGGGGCACGATGGGGTGCTCGACACGCGACTCGACGAACACGAAGGTGGCCAGCATCAGGGCGGCGAACGCAAGGAGGCCCACGACCTGGGGTGAGGTCCACGAGTGGTCGCGGGTGATCGAGAACGCGATCAGCATCGGCACCACTCCGGCGGCCAGTGTGGCGGCGCCCCAGAAGTCGATGTCGCGCCACGACGCCTGCGACTTCACGTAGGGAAGGCCGATCGAGACGACCGCGACGGCGAGGATGCCGACGGGAATGTTCACCTCGAACACCCATCTCCAGCTCCAGTTGTCGGTGATGAATCCGCCGGCGGTCGGCCCGACGACCGAGGACAGTCCGAACACGGCGCCGAAAAGTCCCTGCGCCCGGGCGCGCTGCTCGGGGGAGAACAGGTCGCCGATGACGGTGAAGACGGTGGCGAACAGCACCCCTCCGAAGATGCCCTGGATGCCGCGGGCCACGATCAGCTGGGTCATGTCCTGGGCGAGGCCGCAGAAGGCGGAGGCGACGACGAAGCCGATCATCCCGATGAGCAGGAAGGGCTTGCGGCCGAACAGGTCGCCGAGCTTGCCCGCGATCGGGGTCATGGTGGTCGAGGTCACGAGGTAGGCGGTGGTCACCCAGGCCAGGCGGTCGAGGCCGTTCAGGTCGGCCACGATGCGCGGGATGGCGGTGCCGACGATCGTCTGGTCGAGGGCTGCCAGGAGCAGCGCCAGCATGGTCCCGGCGGTGGCCAGGATGAGACGGTTTCTCGAAAGTACGGGGGCCGCTACTGCGGTTGTCTTGTCGGTCGGGGTCATTTGCCGAGCTCCTTCCTGGCGTTGCTCACCAGCTGCAGGCACAGGCTTCGTAGCTGCGCCAGGTCTTCCTTGCTCATGCCTTCCACCACCTCGAACTGGTGGGTCAGGCCTTCTTTCCAGATCGCTTCAATGCGGACGCGGCCGGCCTCGGTCAGCTGGGCGCGTACCGAGCGGCGATCCGACGTGTCAGGTACACGTTCCACCAGCCCGTCGCGCTCCAGATGATCGACCAGGCCGGTTATGTTGCGGGGGGTGCTGTCGAGGCCCTCGGCCAGGTCGCCGAGGTGGCAGGCGCCGCTCCGGTAGAGCCGGAACAGGACTCCCAGGCGGCCCTCGCTCAGGTCATGCTTCTCGGCCCAGCGCTCGTGCACGTGCTTGAGGGCCTTGGAGGCTAGGCGCAGCGCCGACAGCGCCTCGACGGCGCTCATCTCGACGTTCAGGGAGCCGAACATCTCGCGCAGCTGCGGGCTGTACAGGCGCCCGTCCGGGTCCCTGGCGAGCTCCATCCGGCTCTTCTCGGCGCCGGCCGGCCTGAGCTCAGGGGAGTTCATAGTGAATGAGTTCATTATCACTACATACAGCTCTAGGTCCCAAGTTATTCTGTCGAAATGCAGTCAGCCGGCAGGAACCTGGCCGGGGAGGGGCGCCGGTGATCGTCGACGCCCACCTCGACATCGCGTGGAACGCGACGGCCCACGGTCGTGGCTTCCTCGCCGCGCCGGCTCCGGGCTACCTCGTCAGCCGGCAGTCGCTGGTCGCGGCGGGGATCGGTCTCGTGTTCGCCACCCTCTACACGGCGCCCGCTCGGGCGGGCCGCTCCATGCGCACGCGCTTCGTTTACGAGAACGCGCACGAGGCGCACATCATGGCCGTCGCGCAGGTCAACTACTACCGGTCCTGCGGCCTGCCTCTCATTCGCACCAGGTCCGAGCTGGCTTCATATGTGCGAGGTTGGCGGAAGGGGCAGCTCGCGGCCGTGCTGCTGATGGAGGGCGCGGACCCGGTGGAGACGCCGGCGCAGCTGGGCGCGTGGACTGACATGGGCGTGCGCATCATCGGCCCCGCCTGGGGCGGGACACGGTACAGCGGCGGCACCGGCGCGCCGGGCCCCGTCACCGACCTCGGCCGGCAGCTCCTGAAGGCGATGGCGCGCAAGCGCGTGATCCTCGATCTGAGCCACATGGCGCAGGAGTCGGTGGAGGATGCGTTCGACCTGTGGCGCGGGCCGGTCATGGCCTCGCACAGCAACGCGCGCGCGCTGGTCCGCGGCGATCGGCAGGTGAGCGATGAGACGGTCGCCGAGCTTGGCCGGCGCGGCGGCGTGGTCGGGGTGAGCTTCTACCAGCAGCACCTGCGCCGCTCCGGTCGCTCGACGCTGGCGGATGTGGTCAAGCACATCGTCCACCACGCGCGTTCGGCCGGCGGCCCTGAGCACGTGGGCATCGGGACCGACGCGGACGGCGGGTTCGACGCGCGCCACGCGCCGATTGACGACCTGTCCAGGTTGAAAGAGCTGCCGGTGCTCCTGCGCAGCCACTTCAGCCGGGCCCAGGTGGACGGGATCATGGGCGGCAACTGGCTGGACTTTCTGGCCCGCAGCCTGCCCGAGCAGCCCTCCGCCTAGATCGACTCGGCGACCTTCTTCGCCGTCATGAAGGCGAACCCCATGCCGTGCCCGTTGAAGCCCGCGCAGATGAGGACGTTGGGCAATCCGCTCACCTGGCCGCTCAGCGGCAGTCCCGATTCCGTGAATCCCATGATGCCCGCCCAGCGGTGCGTCACCTTCGTGGTCACGCCCAGGCCGGGCAGCGCCTCGTCCATGTGATGCTGGATGTCGTCGGTGGGCTCGGCCTCTGTCGTGAGCTCTGATTCCATCGAGGTGTCCCGCCAGCCGCCGATGAGGAACTCGCCTGTCGCCAGCTGCCTCCAGTAGCGGTAGCCGAAGTGTGAGTAGGTGGGCATGTCGGACACGATCCGCGACGGGGGCGCCGTGGCGAGCATCTGCGCGCGCGTCGGTTGGATCTTGACGCTCGGCACCAGCTCCGCCGTGTACGCGTTGGTGGCGAGGATGACCACGCCGGCGGTGCACGAGTCCTCGCCCGCACGAACCTCCACGTCGTGAGCGCGGGCGCGAATCTCGGTCACGTTCACCCCTTCGCGGATCGCGCCCTGCGAGGCCTGCCTGGCCAGGGCGGCCACCATCAGGGTGGGGGTGATCTCGCCGTCGCGCGGGTTGACCAGGCGCTGCCCGTCCCATCTCGCGGTGAAGCCGTCCTCGCGAAGCAGCTGCTCGGACTCGACGAGCTGCGCGCGCTCCTCATCGCCGGAGGCAAGGACCGCGCTGCCGAGCCGCCGGTGCCCAACCTCCTGGCCGCGCGCGGCCCCAATCATGCGGTCGTGGTCTTCGCTGGTCGTCTCCCACACCTCGCGGGCCTTCTCGCGGCCGTATGTGCGCGCTGCCTCGGCGTAGCTGGCGGCCACGCCGGCGAGCAGGAAGCCGGCGTTGCGTCCGCTGGCCCCGGAGGCGAGGTGGCCACGTTCCAGCAGGACGGCATCGATGCGGCGGGCCTCGAGATGGTGGAGGAGGGAGACGCCGGCGATCCCTCCGCCGATGATGAGCACGTCGGCTTTGTCCGGCAGCCGGCCCGGATAGCGATCCGGGGTCGGCTCCCAGAACGGGTCGGTCACGACGGTCAATTCTCGCGTCCCAATAGAATCGGTGCGGTGGAGTTCGAGAGCTACGACGTCCTGGTGGTCGGCGGAGGCCTAGCCGGCATCAGGGCCGCGATAGCCGCGGTCGAGGCCAACCCGCGGGTGCGGGTGGGGATGGTCTCCAAGGTTTACCCGATGCGCAGCCACACCGTGTCCGCCGAGGGCGGAGCGGCGGCGGTGCTGCGGCCGGAGGATTCCTTCGAGACCCACGCGTTCGACACCATCAAGGGATCCGACTACCTGGCCGACCAGGACGTCGTCGAGGCGTTCGTGCGGGAGGCGCCCCTCGAGATCATCCAGATGGAGCATTGGGGCTGCCCGTGGAGCCGCGACCCCGACGGCAAGATCTCGGCCCGTCCTTTCGGCGGCATGACCACGTGGCGGACGTGCTTCGCCGCCGACAAGTCGGGCTTCCACATGCTGCACACCGTGTTCCAGACCTCGCTCCAATACCCGCAGATCACGCGCCACGACGAGGCGTTCGTCACCAAGCTGCTCGTCGAGGACAGCCGGTGCATCGGGGTCGTGGCGTTCGACATGCGCAGCGGCCGGTTCGAAGCGATCACCGCCAAGGCCGTGATCCTGGCCACCGGCGGGCTCGGACGCATCTATGCGTTCACCACCAACGGCAACATCTGCACGGGCGACGGGATGGCGCTGGCCTACCGCGTCGGCGCCGGGTTGAAGGACATGGAGATGGTGCAGTTCCATCCGACGGGGCTGCCGTTCACGGGCATCCTCATCACCGAGGCGGTGCGCGGCGAGGGCGGATACCTGACCAACAACCAGGGCGAGCGCTTTTTGAAGAGCTACGTGCCGAACAAGATGGAGCTCGGGCCGCGCGACATCATCTCGCGCGCCATGATCACGGAGTTCGAGGCGGGGAGGGGGTTCGAGGGGCCGCACGGCAAGTACATGAACCTCGACGTGCGGCATCTCGGCGAGGCGGTCATCGATCGCAAGCTGCCGTTCATGCGCGAGCTCGGCCGCGAGTTTGTCGGCATCGACATC
>DASXBJ010000022.1:0-3932 GCA_036491755.1 Candidatus Dormiibacterota bacterium | reverse complement strand
GCTCCGCAGCAGAATCGCTTCGCCATGGCGGGCTTTCGGGATGGCCGCGGGACAGCCTCTGGGCCGTTGTCCAACGACACCGACGTCCTTGCGGACCAGCCGGCGCTCGAGCTCAGACTGCCGGCCCCGGCCATCCTCAGGTCGATCGAGGCACAGTGGCAGGAGATCCGGAAACCTGTCCGGCTCCTGATCCTCCTCGACGTGAGCTCCGCGCGAGCGCTGGCCTCCACGGCCGCGTCGGTCAGGGAGCTCTCCTCCCGAGATGTCATCGAGGTGTGGGCGATCGCCGACTCGCCTGGGAATGGCGCCTACCGGCGCGTCGTTGCGCCGGTCACAGTCGGATCCGCCCAGGCTGAGCTCAACCAGGCTATCGAGTCCGCGGGAGCCAGGTCGAGGCCAGGGGCCATCTACGCCGCAACCGAGGCCGCCTACGGATATGTGTTGAGCAACCCTGACCCCGAGCGGATCAACGCGATCGTGCTGATCTCGGACGAAGTCGATGACCGGGCCGGCCCGAGCCTGGTCGACCTCGAGCGGACCGTGCGACCACAGCCTGACGGGCCCCTCATCCGCATCTATGCCGTCGCGTTCCCCGGCAGCTCGGCCGCGGCGCTGCAGGCCATCGCCACCGCTTCCGCGGGGGTGTTTTCGAAGGGGCAGCCCGACATCGCTGTGCGCAAGGCACTGACGAACACGTGAGGAATGCCGGACTGTCTGAGCTCGCCGATCCGGCAGGCATCGCTGTCGCCGCAATCACGGCGGCCGGAGCCCGCCTGGTGCAGCCGAGCCTGGCGGTTGCGATCGCCGCCGGGGTCGCTGTGCTCGTGGTGAAATCCGTCGCCGCGGCCGCGCTCGCGGGTCGAGCGGCCCGGGTACCGGCCCGGCCCATGGGCGGCCTGACGCGCACAGAGGTGGAGGTCGCCCGGCTGGTCGCCCTTGGGCTGTCGAACAAGGAGATCGCCACGCGCCTGGGCGGTCGGTCAGAAAGGACCGCCGACAGCCACGTGCAGCACATCCTCGACAAGCTTGGATTCCGCTCGCGATCTCAGATCGCAGTCTGGGCGTCCGAGCACGGCCTCCTGGGCGATGCGAAACCCGCCCGCGACGAGGGCCGATCAGCACCGAAATAGGTACTTTCTAAGTCCTTTTCCGGATTGTTTCGGGGGTCTCCTGGGCCGACTGTGGTGACAGATCGCGGTAGCCCGCATCAACAAGGAGGTCTTCGAAAATGTCTGTGTCTGGAATCGCCGCCGAGACGCCCAACCCCTCGGACCATCTCGCCGAACCACCCGAACGCGTTTCGGACCCTGCTTCCACACCCAGGCTCGACGCCGAGCCTCCTGACTGCTCGTGGATCGCCGGGTTCGGCGCGGAGGACGTCGCCGTCAATGAAGAAGGCCGGCTGTCTCATGCCCAGCGCTCACGGCTGAAGCGCGACCTTGGCCTGGGGCTGCTCATCACGCTGGGCATCTCGGGCATAGCCGCCATGGCTCTCCACACCTTCGGACTGAACCTCCCAAGCCTCGTCTGGGTGTTTGCCGCTGGTTGTGGCGCCTATCAATGCTTGAGGGATTGGACCGCGATCCGGGAGTCCGTGGTGGCGCAAATCGACGGAGATGCCCGGGTCGAGGAGCGAAGCGATGGGGAGAGCAGCTCCTACAGGCTGCTGATCGCGGGCATCGAGCTCCACACGAACCAGGACGTTTTCAACGCGTTTGTGAGTGGTGGCCCCTGTCGTGCCTTCTATCTGCCGGCGAGCAAACGCCTCGTCGCTGTGCGCTTCCTGCCCGGGTGGAGGGGCATTGCGGGCCCTGGTCAAAAGAAACGATGGTGGCAACAGCTATCGATCG
Source organism: Candidatus Dormiibacterota bacterium (assembly GCA_036491755.1). GTDB lineage: Bacteria > Chloroflexota > Dormibacteria > Dormibacterales > Dormibacteraceae > DASXBJ01. The sequence goes on along the minus strand of DASXBJ010000022.1, from coordinate 2,082 downwards.
AGCTCGGATGATGCAGGCCATTGTGGCGAATCTCGACATTGGCAATCAGGGGTTGCGCTAATGCGCAATCCGTAGTACTATTCCATGCGCATATGGAGCACTCCAATGGCGCCGCGTTCGATACGCAGCTTCTGAAGGGGGTGCTCGACCTGGCCGTGCTGGCCGTGCTCGCGCACCAGGACAGCTACGGATATGACGTCTTGAGACGCCTGCGCGACAGCGGGCTGGATGGAGTGGGCGACGCATCCGTGTACGGCACGCTGCGCAGGCTTCACCAGGCGGGAGTGCTGAAGGCTTACGCGGTGGCCTCCGACGAAGGACCGCATCGCAAGTACTACGCGCTGAACAACCGTGGCCGCAACGTGCTCGATCAATCCGCGAAGACGTGGGGCTCCTTCACGAAAGCCCTCGAAAAACTGCTCAATGGGAGGAGCACTTCCAATGCCAGATAGCAATCCAGCCAACGATGTAGCCGGCTATGCAGCTGCGGTACGGGCGGCCCTCGCTCCACTCCCGGACGAAGAGCGTGAGAGCCTGCTCGAGGACCTGGTGAGCCACCTCGAGGAGGTGGCCAGCGAGTCCGACGTTCCCCTGCGAGAGCGGCTCGGCGAGCCCGCGGCCTATGCAGCTGAGCTTCAGTCGGCCTACGGCACAAGCTCGACCGCGGAGCGCCCGAGGCGACGCCGGCCCGTCCGTGACAAGTTGCTGGCGTGGACGAGAGCAGCCATGGGCGCGCGGGCATACCAGGAGGTCCGCGCCATGCTCCCCGAGCTGCGCCCGGGGTGGTGGATCCTGCGCGCCTACCTCGCGGTCCTGTTTCTCGCTTTCATGTTCAGGGACGGCAACAACCTGACACCGATCCCCAACCCCTTTTCGAGCCAGGGACTTGTGCAAGTGCTGGCCACGGCGGCAGCCATCGTGATCTCGGTGAGACTTGGCCGGCGCGGCACGCCGGTCCATCGGCGCTGGCAGCTCGCGGCGACGGGGGCGAACGTGGCCATCGCGCTGCTCGCCCTGCCGGTCCTGGTGAGCATGGGCACCGGCTACAGCTACCCGTATATGAACGGTGGTGACCCGAACGCGAACACCTCGGGTGTTGTGGCAGGAACCTATCTCCCCGGAGTCACGAACATATTTCCCTATTCAGCGGACGGCAAGCTGCTGAAAGGCGTGCTTCTCTACGACCAGGACGGCCGGCCCTTGGTTCTCGACACCGGGGGCTTGACGACCAACATCCCGGTGGGCGCCGACGGCCTGCCGATCACCAACGCCTACCCGCAAGACGAGCGGGACCCCAACGGTGCGGCCGTCCTGCCTCCCCGGGTTGCGCTGCCACCGCAGCCCAGCGTCGCGGCGACGCCGAGCCCGGCCGCATCCCCCGCGGCGGCATCCCCGTCGCCAACGCCCACCCACTAGAAGCCCCGTCGGGCGTCACCAGTTGATGCGCGACAGCCGCCAGGCGAACCCTGGCGGGTCGAGGGTGCTCGCCGTGACGAGTGGGACGTCCGCTTTCTGATCGCCCAGGACGACGTGCATCGTGCCCGCCGCCGTTCCGCTCGCCACCGGCCCGGTGACGTCGAGCGTCGGTGACGAGAGCGTCTCGCGCAGGACCATGCCGGGCCATTCGACCATGGTCACGTCCTGCGTCGCAAGGAGGTTGGAGTGGCTCGCCCAGGGGGTGTCATAGGTGCCGACCACGTCACCATGCGTGACGATCGGTCGCATCTTCAATGAGCTCTGCATGGTCCCGATGAGGTTCTGCGCGGCATCGAAGGCGGCGGCCAGCGTCGGCTGGCCCATCACGCACCCGAAAAGCGTGAGCGGATGGCCGTCGACGTTGGCGCTGGCGGCGAAGAGATAGGTGGCGCCGGTGCTGAAGTCGAATCCGGTCTTGATGCCGATGATCCCGCTCTGGCCGAGGGCTGAGTTGACGTTGAAGACGGTGCCGGCCACCGGAAGCGTGGTCTGCGGTTCGGCCACGATCTCAGCGAAGACGGATTGCTTCATCGCCACCATGCCCAGCGCCACCAGGTCGGTGGGCGTGCTGACCGTCTGGGCGGAGACGCCGGCAGGATCGGCAAA